>JAEZFA010000015.1 GCA_023417665.1 Pseudomonadota bacterium
CAAGGCGGGCCGCGCGCTCATTCGCGACTTCAACGAAGTCGAACACCTGCAGGTGTCGCTCAAAGGCCCGGCGAATTTCGTTTCCGCCGCCGACAAGCGCGCCGAGGACATCATCTTCGGTGAACTCTCCAAGGCGCGGCCGGGCTTCGGCTTCGTCATGGAAGAGCGCGGCGAAGTGAAAGGCTCCGACGGCCAGCATCAGTTCATCGTCGACCCGCTCGACGGCACCACGAACTTCCTGCATTCGATCCCGCTGTTCGCGATCTCGATCGGGCTGGTGAAGGACGGCATTCCGGTCGCCGGCGTCGTCTTCAATCCCGTCACCGACGAGCTCTATGCCGCCGAACGCGGTCAGGGCGCCTATCTCAACAACCGCCGCCTGCGCGTGGCCGCGCGCAAGAATCTCGGCGACGCGGTGATTTCCTGCGGCATCCCGCATCACGAGCGCGGCGATCACGAGCGTTTCCGCCGCGAACTCGGCGTCCTGCAGAAGCAGGTCGCGGGTCTGCGCCGCACCGGGGCCGCCGCCATCGACCTGGCCTGGACGGCCGCGGGCCGCTTCGACGGCTTCTGGGAACGCGATCTCTCCGCATGGGATCTTGCCGCCGGCATCGTGCTCATCCAGGAGGCAGGCGGCTTCGTCACCGATCTCGACGGCCACATGAACATGCTCTTGAACGGCTCGGTTGTCGCAGGCAATTACGAGATTCAGGCCGCGCTGCTCGCCGCCATCAAAAGCGCCTGACGCCGCCCGCCGTCATTCCGCCGTTACCCGACTCTACATACTCGCCGTCTGTGCCATACTTGGGGAAAGGCAGCGGCGGACGAGCGAGGAGCATTGCGGATGGCGAAGCGGACGCGGGAGCAGGAAACACTCGAAGGCTACGGCAAGATTTCCTCGCCGCGGATATTCCTGTTCCGCATGCTCGTATTTCTGGTGCTTGCGGGCCTCGTCGCGGTGCTGTTGTACCGGCCGATCTATGCCGCCTTCTTCGCCAATCCGCTTCTCAACGGCATCATTCTCGGCGTGCTCCTGATCGGAATCATTCTGGCGATTCGCCAGGTGATCCGGCTTTTCCCGGAAGTGAACTGGGTCAACAGCTTTCGCCTCGCTGATCCCGGTATTGCCGTGGACCGCGCGCCGGTGCTGCTCGCGCCGATGGCCGCACTTCTGCGCGACCGCATGGGTCGCATGGCGATCTCGCAGATCACGATGCGCGGCATTCTGGAATCGATCGGCACGCGCCTCGACGAGCAGCGCGATGTCGGCCGCTATCTCACCGGGCTGCTCGTGTTCCTCGGACTGCTCGGCACGTTCTGGGGCCTGCTGGAGACGGTCGGCTCCGTCGGCCGCGTGATCCAGACGCTCGACGCCACCGGCGACTCCGGCCGTATCTTCGATGACCTGAAGACCGGCCTTGCCGCGCCGCTGGGCGGCATGGGCATCGCATTCTCGTCTTCGCTGTTCGGCCTTGCCGGCTCGCTGGTACTCGGCTTCCTCGATCTGCAGGCGAGCCAGGCGCAGAACCGCTTCTACACCGATCTCGAAGACTGGCTCTCGACCACCGTTGCCGATCTCGGCGAAAGCGAGCTCGACACTTCAGGCGCAACCGCACCGCTTGCCGCAGCGATCCATCGGCTGGAAAAATCTCTGGAGAACGCCGGCGGCGAACGCGGCTCGAAAGCCATGGTCAATCTTGCATCGAGTCTGCAAGAACTTGTCCAGCACATGCGCACCGAACAGCAGATGCTGCGCGACTGGGTCGAAGCGCAATCCGAGCGGCAGGGTGAAATCCGCGAGTTGCTGGAGCGGATTTCGCGCGAAACGGCGGATCGGAACTCCTGACGATGGCGCTGGGCCGCGCACGCAGCGATCGCAGGGTCGATTACTGGCCGGGCTTCGTCGACGCGCTGTCGACGCTGCTGCTGGTCTTCATCTTCCTGATCTCGATTTTCACCGTCGCGCAGTTTTTCCTGAGCCGGGAAATCGCGGGCAAGCAGGATCAGGTGGCGCGGCTGCAGGTGCAGCTCAAGCAGTTCGCCGATCTTCTGTCGCTCGAACGCGCCACCGCAAGCTCGCTTGAGGACCAACTCACGGGACTGCGCGCGAGCCTGCGCACCGCGGAAGCCGAGCGCGACAAGCTGCGTGGCGATAACACCGCGGTCGGCGACGCCAAGGGGCAAATTCAATCGCTCGCCACCGATCTCGAAGCGGAAAAGAAACTGAGCGAGCAGCAGATTTCGCAGATCTCGCTCCTGAACCAGCAGCTCGCGGCCCTGCGCCGCCAGATCGGCGCGCTCGAAGCCGCGCTCGAGGCTTCCGAAAAGCGCGACAAGGAAAGCCAGACCAAGATTTCCGATCTCGGCTCGCGTCTCAACGTGGCACTCGCCCAGCGCGTGCAGGAACTGAACCGCTATCGCTCCGATTTCTTCGGGCGGCTGCGCGAAATCCTAGGCAATCGCCCGGAAATCCGCATCGTCGGCGACCGCTTCGTGTTCCAGTCGGAAGTCTTCTTCGATCCGGGCTCGGCCGAACTGAAGGAAGGCGCGACGCCGGAGCTCGACAAGCTTGCGACCGCGCTCCTCGAACTGATCGCAAAAATCCCGAAGGACATTCCCTGGGTGCTGCGCGTCGACGGTCACACCGACGTGCGGCCGATTTCGAACGCACGCTTTCCCTCTAACTGGGAATTGTCAGCGTCGCGCGCGATCTCGGTCGTGAAATATCTGATTACGCGCGGAATTTCCGCGGACCGTGTCGTGGCCGCGGGCTTCGGCGAGTTTCAGCCGATCGACCCGGCGAACAACGACGACGCCTATCGCCGCAATCGCCGCATCGAGTTAAAGATTACCGAGCGATAGCAACACCGAGCGATAGCAACACCGAGCGATAGCAACTCCGCCCAACGTACTTTTTCGTCATGCCCGGCCTTGTGCCGGGCATCCACGTTTTAACAGCATCGTAGCGAAGAAAGGCGTGGATGGCCGGGACAAGCCCGGCCATGACGGTTTTAGCAAGCTCTCAGATTGAATTGACGCCAAACTGCAATGCCGCCAGCCGCGAATAGAGCCCGCCGCTCGCGGAAAGCGCGGCGTGCGTCCCCTCTTCCGCAACCCGGCCCTTTTGCAGCACCACGATCCGGTCCGCCCCGAGCACGGTGGCAAGCCGGTGCGCGATCACGATGGAGGTTCGCCCGGCCATGATCCGCTCCAGCGCCCGCTGCACCAGCGCCTCGCTCTCCGCATCCAGCGCCGAGGTTGCTTCATCGAGCAGGAGCACCGGCGCATCGCGCAACACCGCCCGCGCGATCGCGATCCGCTGGCGCTGGCCGCCGGAAAGCGTCACGCCCCGCTCCCCCACCAGCGTGTCGTAGCCCTGCGGCAGCTGGCCAACGAATTCGTCCACGAGCGCGGTTTCCGCGGCGCGCTTCACCGCCTCGTCGCTCGCGCCGGGCTTGCCGTAGCGGATGTTGTCCGCGATCGACGCGGCGAAGATCGCGGGCTCCTGCGGCACCAGCGCGATGAAATTGCGAACCGCCTGCGGATCGGCTTTCGCGATATCGACACCATCGAGAAGAATTTTTCCGGCCTGCGGATCGTCGAAGCGCAGCAGCAGATGAAAGATCGTGCTCTTGCCCGCACCCGAAGGTCCGACGACCGCGATCCGTTCGCCGGGAGCCGCGCGGAAACTCACGGCATCGAGCACCGGCGCATCGCGAAGCGCCGGATAGGCATAGGAAACACTTTCGAAGATCACGTCGCCCTGCGGCTTTGCCGGCAGCGCCAGCGGCGACGCCGGCGCCTTGATCCCGGGTTCGGTATGAAGAAGCTCGATGATGCGCTCGGCCGCACCCGCAGTTTGCGTGATCTCGCCGCCGACTTCGGCCAGCGCACCGAGCGCACCGGCTGCGAATACCGCATAGAGCACGAACTGGCCGAGCGTGCCCGGCGTCATGTCGCCGGCAAGTACGCTCTGCGCACCCGACCACAACACCAGCACCACCGACGCAAAGGCCAGAAAGATTGCGATCGCGGTCAGCATGGCGCGCGAGCGCGTCGCGTCCTTCGCGGCGACGAAGGCTTGCTCGACGGCGGTACCGAAGCGATGCCGCGCGGTGTCCTCGGCGGTCATCGCCTGCACCGTGCGTACGGCGCCGATCGCCTCGACCGCGAAGGCGGTCGCATCCGCGAGCTTGTCCTGCGCAAGCCGCGAGCGGCGGCGCACCGCGCGGCCGAAGCCGAACAGCGGCAGCATGACGGCGGGAATTGCAATCAGCACCAGCGCGGAGAGTTTCGGGCTGGTGATGACCATCATCACCGCCGCACCGAGAAGCAGCAGCACATTGCGAAGCGCAATCGAAGCGGACGAACCCACCGCCGATTTGATCTGCACGGTATCAGCCGTCAGCCGCGAGCTGATCTCGCCTACCCGCGCACTGTCGAAGAAACCGGCATCGAGCGAAATAATCCGCGCGAAGACGGCGCTGCGGAGATCGGCGATCACGCGCTCGCCGATCGTGGTCACGAGGTAGTAGCGCGCGGCGCTGGCAAGCGCGAGTACGCCCACGACGCCGAGGATCGCGAGAAAATACTGGTCGACCGTGGCCCCCGCCGCGGTGGCAAAGCCGAGGTCGATCATGCGGCGGACCGCGAGCGGGATCGCAAGCGTCGCCAGCGCTGCGACAAAGAGCGCAGCCAGCGCGGCAATGAAACGCCCGGGGTAGCGAAGCACGAAGGGCATCAAGGCCAGGAGCGGCCGGAACCGGCCATTTGGGCTGTTTTCAGGCCCTTTCGGCACCATCGGACGCTCGGCTTGAGTCACAGGAGGGTCTCGGCTATATGGCCCGCCAACCAGCAGGGCTTTTTGAGGTTTTCGACCGGCGCGCGCCCCCGGCACGCGAGTTGGCAGAGGATTTGGCGATGAAAGAAGGCATTCACCCCGATTATCACAGCATCAAGGTCGTGATGACGGATGGCACGGAATACACGACGCGCTCGACTTGGGGCAAGGAGGGCGACACCCTCAACCTCGACATCGACCCGAAGACGCACCCGGCCTGGACCGGCGGCACCCAGCAGCTGCTCGACCGCGGCGGCCGCCTGTCGCGCTTCAAGAACAAGTTCGGCACGCTCGGCGCGGCGAAGGAAAAGAAATAAGCGCGAACGCGCTTTGAAGAAGAAAAAAGCCCGCGGCATCGCTCGCGGGCTTTTTTGTTTTCTTTATTTGGCGTCAGCCCTTGGTGTCGAATGCCGCGCGCAGAAGTCCGATCTGCGCTTCCACCGGATTGGCGGCCTCGATCTTCTCGGGCGCCTTGGCGTTGTAGATCAGCTGATCGAGGCGCAGCACCTGCTCATGCACGTTGCGCGACGTCTCGATCAGGTCACGCAGGCGGCGCGGCAAGGACGCCATGGATTCTTCATGCGAGGAATCCCAGGTCGTCAGCTTCACTTTGGTCTTTTCGGTTTTGGCCTGATCGAAGGTGAGTTCGCCTTCGTTCACCGCGCGCTGCAGCAGCAACCATGATGCGATCTGCATCAGCCGCGTCGTGAGCCGCATCGACTCCGTCGCGTAAGCGAGCGCCGCAGGCCGCGGCAAAGATTTGGCTTCGGTGCGTCCGGGGCCGTCGAGATAGGCGGCCGTGGATTCGACCAGCGCCATGCCTTCGCGAAACAGGGCTCCGAATTGCTCGCCTTGCACCATGCGCACGGCGAGATGCACCGGTCGGTCTCTTTTTTCGATTGCGTCCGACATCTCTTCCCCAGCGCGTCCCGGGCGCCGGCTCCTCTTTAGCGCAACATCAGCCGCGCTCCAAAGACTGGATCGCTCGGCGGCACGAAAGTCTCTGCAAGTTGCGCGCCGCCCACACTGTCCGGCTTCGGGACAAAAAAAAGAGCCGCCCGAATGGAGCGGCTCTGAAGTCTGTTCACAGGGAGGCGTCAAACAGAGTGGACAGGAGCCACTCGACGTCCAAAAGCTGGACGAGTTGATAGTGATCTCGAAACCTTAACGAGTGGTTAATTCGTAAAATTGTAATGAACGTCAGCGCTTGAAGAAGGCGTCCGCCGCCGATTTCGATGCCTGCTTGCGCGCGATGTCGGCTTCGAGCCGCGCGATTTCTTCGTGCAGGAGCCCGATGCGCTCGCGCAATTCTTCTACGGAGATCAGCGAAAGATCGGCGCCGATCTCATGCGCGATTTTCTTCTTGGGGCGGTCTTCGTCTTCCGGCCGCATCGCTCGCTCCTTTGCTTTTTCGTACCCGAATGTAGCGGCGGAGCCTGCGGATTGTCATGGCCCGCCGCAGGTCTTAGACCCTTCGCAAGCAAATTTCTGGAGCGAATGATGTCCCTGCCCGACAAGATGACCGTGGTCGCGATGACCGCGCCCGGCGACCCGGATGTTTTGAAGCCGCAGAGCCGCGAGGTGCCCAAACCCGCGGACACGCAGATTCTCGTGCGGGTGTTCGCCGCCGGCGTGAACCGCCCCGATGTCATGCAGCGGCAGGGCAAGTATCCGCCGCCGGCGGGCGCTCCCGATTATCCCGGCCTTGAGATCGCCGGCGAAGTCGCAAGCACCGGCGCGAAAGCCTCGCGCTGGAAAGTCGGCGACAAGGTCTGCGCGCTGGTCGCAGGCGGCGGCTATGCCGAATATGCGCTGGTCGACGAGAGCAACGCGCTGCCGGTTCCGAACGGTTTCTCGTTCGTCGAAGCCGCGGCCCTTCCCGAGACCTTCTTCACCGTCTGGCACAACGTGTTCGAGCGCGGCCGCCTGAAGGAAGGCGAGACCATGCTCATTCACGGCGGCACGAGCGGCATCGGCACGACCGCGATCATGCTCGCCAAAGCCTTCGGCGCCAAAGCCATCGCCACCGCCGGCTCGAAGGAGAAGACCGAAGCCTGCCGCAAGCTCGGCGCGGACTTCGCGATCGACTACAAGACCGAAGACTTCGTGGCGCTGACCAAGGAATACACCGGCGGCCGCGGTGCCGATCTCATCATCGACATGGTCGGCGGCGATTACGTCGACCGCAATCTCGATGCCGCAGCCGTCGAAGGCCGCATCGTGCAGATCGCGACCCAGAAGGGCTTCAAGGTCGAGATGAACCTCGTGAAGATCATGCAGAAGCGCCTGACCTACACCGGCTCGACGCTCCGCCCGCGGCCGGTTACCGACAAGGCGGCCATCGCCGAAGCGCTGCGCGCGAAGGTCTGGCCGCTTCTGGATCAGGGCCGGATCAAGCCGGTGATCGACAGCACCTTCCCGCTGGCGGAGGCCAATAAGGCCCATGCCCGCATGGAGGGGAGCACCCATGTCGGTAAAATCGTGCTCACCGTCGCCGAATAGCCGGCCCCTTGGCGTCATTCCCCCGCGAGGGCAATTAACCTCGACTTTTCCTTGCCTTGCGGCCGCCGCAACCGGCGGGTACTGCTGAAGCTGGCCAGGAGGGGGTTCCGGGCCGAGCCCGGAGGTCCGAATTTTGCGGTTCGGAAGGCTAGTTCTTGCGTGCTTCGTCCTGCTTGCGGTCTTCGCGAGCTTCGCGCCCGTGCGCGCGGTCGAAGCCGTGGTGATCCGCCCGAATACGCCGGCCCTCGATCTCATGCCTGCCGCCGAGCGCCATACCACCGAAGGCGACCGGCTTCAGGTTTCCACCGCTCCCGGCGCCGATGGCATCGTCCGCCGCATCGAGGTGCGCGCCCGCAACGCCCGCGGCACCACGCACTGGATCGTTTTCGCGCTTTCCAACAACACCGACGAACAGGTCGATCGGCTTCTGGTCGCGCCGAACTACCTGATGTCGGGCTCCGGCATCTTCTGGCCCGATCTCGGCGAGTCGCGGATCGTCAACCTGACGCCGAGCCAGGGCTTCCGCCCCGACCGGCAGGCCGCAAGCGACGCCTCGGTCTATCTGATCACGATGGACCCGGGTTCGACGGTGACCTTCGTGGTCGAACTGGCGTCCGCGGAGCTGCCGCAACTGCGGCTGTGGGAGCCCCGCGCCTACGAAGCCAAGGTCAACTCCTTCACGCTCTATAACGGCATCGTCATCGGCGTCGCCGGCCTGCTCGCCTTGTTCCTGACGATCCTGTTCGTCGTGAAGGGCAGCCTGATGTTTCCGGCGGCCGCCGCACTCGCCTGGGCGGTGCTCGGCTATATCGGCATCGATTTCAATTTCTGGGCAAAGGTGTTCTCGCTCTCGCCCGCGGCCGAGCAGTTCTGGCGCGCATCCGGCGAAGCGATCCTTGCCGCGACCTTGGTCGTGTTCCTGTTCGCCTATCTCAATCTCGCGCGCTGGAACGTGCGCTATTCGCAGATGGCTGCGGCCTGGCTCGTCTTCCTTGCAGCCCTCGTCGGCCTCGCGCTGTTCGACCCGGCGATCGCCGCCGGCATCGCGCGCATGTCGCTGCTCGTCGTCGCCTTCGCGGGCTTTGCGCTCGTGCTCTATCTCTCGACGCATGGCTTCGACCGCGCGGTGCTTTTGATCCCGACCTGGTTCCTGCTCACCGTCTGGGTGCTTGCGACCGGCCTCGTGGTGGCGGGCGCCATCACCAACGACCTTGCCCCGCCTGCACTCCTCGGCGGCCTCGAACTGATCGTGATGCTGATCGGCTTCACCGTCATGCAGCACGCCTTCGCCGGCGTTTCCGCGGAAGGCTTGATGAGCGACGTCGAGCGCCGCGCACTTGCCGTAACCGGCGCGGGCGAAACCGTCTGGGACTGGGACGTGATCCGCGACCGCATCTTCGTGAGCCCGGAGGCGGAATTGATGCTCGGCCTCAAGCGCGGCGCGCTGGAAACCGACGCGCAGTCCTGGCTCGAATTCGTTCATCCTTCCGACCGCGATCGGGTCCGCCTTGCGCTCGACGGCATCCTCGATCATCGCCGCGGCCGCATCGTGCAGTCGCTCCGGCTCAAGGCTGAGGACGGACACTTCTTCTGGTTCTCACTGCGCGCGCGTCCCGTCGTCGGCACCGACGGCGAAGTGCTTCGCGTCGTCGGCACCATGAACGACATCACCGAATTGAAGGTGGCCGAGGAACGGCTGCTGCAGGATGCGGTCCACGACAACCTGACCGGCCTGCCTAACCGCGAACTGTTCCTCGACCGGCTCGATGCCGCGATCAAGTTCGCGAACACCGACGAGAAAATCCGCCCGACATTGATCCTGATCGACCTCGACCGATTCAAGCAGCTGAATAC
>JAEZFA010000022.1 GCA_023417665.1 Pseudomonadota bacterium
GGCGTGGGCTACCAGTTCAACAACTGGCTGCGCGGCGATGTCACGCTCGATTATCAGTTCGGAAGCCGCTTCCCGAATACCGAAAAGCTCTGGTCGTCGGCGCTCTTCGCCAACGCCTATGCCGATCTCGGAACCTGGTGGGGCGTCACTCCGTATGTCGGCGCCGGTGTCGGCGCGGCCTACAACAACGTGAGCGACTACACGCGCTGGAATTTCGCCTGGGCGCTGATGGCGGGTGCCGCCTATCACCTGTCGCCGAATCTCTCCTTCGACTTCGGCTATCGCTATGCCGATCTCGGCACCACCTACGTGGCCGCCGGCACGGTGCTCGCGGACGTCACCGCGCACGAATTCCGCGTCGGCTTCCGCTACAAGCTCGACTGAACCATCCTCGCGCAGAGTTGGCTCTCTCGCGGACTAGGCCACGATCTTCGGATCGTGGCCTTTTTTATTTCCGGGTCGATTTATTTGCATGCCTACTATTCGCAGGCGTTTTGCAGCGCACTTGACCGGCCACGATCTTCTGCTATTCCCGCCAGTGGGACACCCCTCCCCAACGAGGGGCTTCTATCTGGAAGGATAGGTCAGATGACACAGCCTGCCGCGCGCCCGCGCGTAAACCAATTTTCGTCCGGCCCCTGCGCCAAGCGCCCGGGGTGGAACCTCCAAAATCTCGAAAAAGCACTGGTCGGCCGTTCACACCGCTCGAAGCCGGGCAAGGTGCGTTTGAAATACGCGATCGAGCTGACGCGCGAAGTGCTCGGCGTTCCCGCCGACTACAAGATCGGCATCGTGCCGGCCTCCGACACCGGTGCCGTCGAAATGGCGCTGTGGTCGCTCCTCGGCGCACGTGGCGTCGAAGTGCTGACGTGGGAATCCTTCGGCGAGGGCTGGGCGACCGACGTCGTGAAGCAGCTGAAACTCAAAGACGCGAAGATCACCAAGGCGCCTTATGGCGAGTTGCCGGATCTCGCAAAAGTCGATTTCAAGAACGACGTAATCTTCACCTGGAACGGCACGACCTCCGGCGTGCGCGTTCCGAACGCCGACTGGATTCCGGCAAACCGCGAAGGGCTCACGATTTGCGACGCGACTTCGGCCGCGTTTGCGCAGAACCTCGACTTCACCAAGCTCGATGTCGTGACCTATAGCTGGCAGAAGGTGCTCGGCGGCGAAGCCGCCCACGGCATGCTCATTCTCTCGCCCCGCGCGGTGGAGCGGCTGGAAAGCTACACGCCGACCTGGCCGATGCCGAAGATCTTCCGCATGACCAAGGGCGGCAAGCTGATCGGCGGCATCTTCGAAGGCGAGACCATCAACACGCCGTCGATGCTTTGCGTCGAGGATTATGTCGATGCGCTCGAATGGTCGAAATCGGTCGGCGCGTTGCAGGGCCTGCAGGCGCGCGCTGACAAGAATTTCGCCGTGCTCGCGAACTGGGTCGAAAAGACCCCATGGGTCGCGTTCCTTGCGAAGAACGAGGCCGAACGCTCGAACACTTCCGTATGCTTCGAGGTGGTCGATCCGGCGATCAAGGCGCTTCCTGCCGACGCGCAGAATGCCTTCGCAAAGTCGCTTGCCTCGCTCCTCGAGAAGGAAAACGTCGCACTCGACATTGGACACTATCGCGATGCGCCTCCGGGCCTTCGCATCTGGACCGGTGCAACCATCGAGGCTTCCGACCTCGAGGCGCTGACGCCCTGGCTCGACTGGGCTTTCGCACAAGCCAAAGCCGCGCTGCCGAAGGCAGCCTGACGATTTCGTCATTCCGGGCGATGCGAGAACGCGTCGCCCGGATCGATCTCCTTTCCCTTTCAAACGATCCCGGCGCTACGCGCTGATCGCATCGCGGCCGGGATGACGAGGATGAAAACCATGGCACCCCGCGTTCTGATTGCAGATAAACTTTCCCCGACCGCCGTGCAGATCTTCAAGGATCGCGGCGTCGAAACCGACGTGAAGACCGGCCTTGAGCGTGACGAACTCATCAAGATCATCGGCGACTATGACGGCATCGCGATCCGCTCCGCGACCAAGATCACGTCCAAGGTGCTGGAAGCGGCGAAGAACCTGAAAGTGGTCGGGCGCGCGGGCATCGGCGTCGACAATGTCGAAATCCCGGCCGCGACCGCCAAGGGCGTGATCGTGATGAACACGCCGTTCGGCAACTCGATCACCACCGCCGAACATGCGATTGCGCTGATGTTCGCGGTCGCGCGGCAGATTCCGGCGGCTGATGCGTCCACGCAGGCCGGCAAGTGGGAGAAGAACCGCTTCAACGGCGTGGAAATCACCAACAAGACGCTCGGCATCATCGGCTGCGGCAATATCGGCTCCATCGTTGCCGACCGCGCAATCGGACTACGCATGAAAGTGATCGCTTTCGATCCGTTCCTGTCGCCGGAACGCGCGCTCGACCTCGGCGTCGAAAAGGTCGAATACGAAGATCTGCTCGCACGGGCCGATTTCATCACCTTCCACACGCCGCTCACCGACAAGACCCGCAACATTCTCGATGCGGCAGCACTCGCGAAGACCAAGAAGGGCGTCCGCATCATCAATTGCGCGCGCGGCGGCCTGGTCGATGAAGCGGCGCTCGCCGCAGCACTCGATAGCGGCCATGTCGCGGGCGCGGGCTTCGACGTGTTCACGGTCGAGCCGGCAACGGAGAACCCGCTGTTCGGCCATCCGAACGTGGTCTGCACGCCGCATCTCGGCGCCTCGACCTCCGAAGCGCAGGAGAACGTCGCGTTGCAGGTTGCCGAGCAGATGTCGGACTATCTGATCCGCGGCGCGATCTCGAATGCGGTGAACTTTCCGTCGATCACGGCGGAAGAAGCGCCGAAGCTGCGGCCCTATATCGAGCTTGCCGAGAAGCTCGGCTCGTTCGCGGGCCAGCTTACCGAAACCGGAATCAAGAAAGTGCAGATCACCTATGCCGGCGCGGTTTCCGGCATGAAGATCAAGGCCATGACTTCGGCGGCGATCGCCGGCCTCCTGCGGCCGAACCTGCAGGACATCAACGTCGTGTCCGCGCCGGTGATCGCGAAGGAACGCGGCATCATCGTCGAGGAAACAACGCGCGAGGCGGTCGGCGACTACGACAGCCTGATCACGGTCTCGGTCACCACCGAAACGCAGACTCGCGACATTTCCGGCACGGTCTATGCCGACGGACGGCCGCGGATCGTCAACATCAAGGGCATCCGCATGGATGCCGAGTTCGGCCAGCAGATGATCTACGTCACCAACCAGGACAAGCCCGGCTTCATCGGCCGTTTCGCGTCCACGCTGGGCGACGCCGGCATCAATATCGCCACCATGCATTTCGGCCGCACCGCGCCGGGCGGCGATGCGATCGCGCTTGTGCATATCGACAGCGTTGCGCCCGCAGATGTGCTGACACGGATCACGCAGTTGCCGCTGGTGCAGCGCGTGAAGCCGCTGCACTTCTGATTTCGGCTTTCTAAAGACCGGTTGACGAAAGCGCCCGGCGGCAAGTGCCGGGCGCTTTTTTATGTTCTCGGCTGGCCGCGCGTGCCGATCAGGATGCCGAGCAGAACAAGGCCGTAGCCGACGGCATGAAACAGCTCCGGCTTCTCGCCGAGAAACAGGATCGCAAGCGCCGAACCGAATACCGGGATCAGGTGATAGAAGGGTGCCGCCCGGTTCGGGCCGATCAACTCGTTGCCGCGATTGAAGAACAGATACGCAAGCAGGGACGGAAACACGACGATATAGCCGAGGATCAGGAACGACTTCAGGTCCAGCGGAACGGTGTTGCCGCTTGCGACATCGGCGGCAAAGACGGGCGCCAGAAACAGGGCGCCAAAACCCATGGTGAAGGCGAGGAACGAAAGCTGGTGCAGGCCCTTGGGGCGGCTCTGCAGAAGCGTCGTATAGACGGCATAGATCACGATTGCCGCGAAGAACACGACGTCGCCGATGTTGAATTCGATCGTTCTCAGAACCCCGAGGTCGCCGCGGGTCAGCACCGTCAGCACGCCGTAGAGCGAAATCGCAATTCCGATCGCCTGCCAGACCGTCAGCCGTTCGCGATAAAGCACGAACGCGCAAAGCGCGACCACGAGCGGGTGCGATGATGTCAGGAGCAAAGCGTTCAGCGCCTGCGTATGCTGCAGGGCCCAATAGGCGAGCGAGTTGTAGACCGCGATCCCGAGCAGCGTGAGCAGGAACATGATGCCGAGATTTTTTCGGATCACCACCCAGTCGCGCTTCAGGACCGGCAGGGCGAAGGGCGCCACGATCAGAAAGGCGACGGCCCAACGGATGAAGGAGAGCGCCATCGGCGGCACATGGCCGGCCGCATAGCGTCCGATCACGATATTGCCGCCCCAGAACAGCGAGGTCAGCATCAGCAAAAGATACGGCCTGTCGAAGAGACGGCCGAAGATCGTGCGGGCGGAGAATTGCATGAGCGGGCGCCGGAACAGGGAAGCGCTCTTTAGGAAAGGGCTCTTGGGCGGTCAACGGCGAGGGCCCGCGCAGGCCGCATGCGTCCCGCGTATGCCGCCGGATACAGGTTCGGCGCTTAGACGCCGTTCGAGGACGCCCGGCTTCGGGTGCCGATCAGGATGCCGGCCAGTACCAGCGCATAGCCGATGCCATGGAACAGTGCCGGCCGCTCGCCGAGAAACAGGATCGCCATGACCGATCCGAAAATCGGGATCAGTTGATAGAACGGCGCCGCGCGATTGGGGCCGATCAGTTCGATTCCGCGATTGTTGAAGAAATACGCGATCAAAGACGGAAACAGGATGATGTAGCCGAGGATCAGCTGCGTCTTCAGGTCGGGCACGAAGGTCGCGCCCATGGCAACGTCGGCGGCGTAAATCGGCGAGAGCGTGATCGTGCCGAGGCCCATCATGAACAGCATGAACGAAAGCGGGTGGATGTTCGGGCGGCTTTTTACAAGCGTTGCATAGAACGAATAGACGATCTGCGACATGAAGAAGACGAGGTCGCCGATATTGAAGCGAACATTCAGGATCACCGCGAGATCGCCGCGGGTCAGAATGGTGAGCACGCCGAGAAAAGACAGCGCGATTCCGATACCCTGCCAGCCGGTCAGGTGCTGGCGATACAGAATGAAGCTCCATCCCGCCACGAAAAGCGGATGCCCGGAGGAGAGCAGCAGCGCGTTGATCGCTTCGGTGTGCTGCAAACCCCAATAGGCCAGCGTGTTGTTGATCGAAATTCCGGTGAGCGTCAGGCCGATCAGGAGCGGCAGGTTCCGTTTGATTGTCGGCCAGTCGCGTCGCAGGAACGGCAGCGCGATCGGCAGAAGCAGAATGAAGGCGCCGCACCAGCGAATGAATGCAATCGCAAAGGGGGAGACGTGGCCGGCAGCGAAACGGCCGAGCACGACGTTCCCGGCCCAGATCAAGGCGGTCAGCGTAAGCAGGAGATAAGGCGAGTCGTAGAGACGGCCGAAGAGTGTGCGGACGAGAGATTTCATCGTAAGAGCCGCCGCCTGAGAGACGGCGGGCTCTTACGAAAACGATTTCACGCGGTCAACGCGCGCAGGCACGATATACGCGCGGCGTATATCGCTTATTCGCCTGCAACCGGCAGGCTGACATTCGCATAGACGATGCCGCCATCGACGGCGATGGAATTGCCGACCACATAGTCGCCGGCGCGGGACGCGAGAAAGATCGCAATGCCCGCCATGTCCTCGTCGCTGCCGATGCGGCGCGAAGGAATGCGCTTCGCAACCTCGGCGCCGTGATCCTTCGCGGCCTTGTTCATTTCGGATGCGAAGGCGCCGGGGCAGATCGCGGTCACATTGATGTTGTCCTTGATCAGCTTTGCCGCCATGCGCCGCGTAAGATGAATCACCGCGGCCTTGCTGGCCTGATAGGAATAGGTCTCAAGCGGATTGACCGATAGGCCGTCGATCGAGGCGATGTTGATGACCTTGCCCGGGCGTTCCTTGCTCGCCGCGGCGCGCAGCGGCTTGGCCAGCGCCTTGGTCAGGAAGAAGAGCGACTTCACATTCAGGTTCATCACTTTGTCCCAGCCACTTTCGGGGAACTCGTCGAAATCGGCGCCCCAGGCTGCGCCGGCGTTGTTGACGAGAATGTCGATCTTCGGTTCGCGCTTGATCAGCTCCGCGGCAAGCTGGTTGCAACCCTCGACCGTCGACATGTCGATGGGCAGCGCGATGCATTCGCCGGGATAGCTCGCGGAGAGTTCTTTCGCGGTGGCGTCGAGCGGCCCGGCCTTGCGCGCGGTGATGTAAACTTTCGCGGCGCCGTACGCGAGAAAGCCGCTCGCGATCATCTTGCCGATGCCGCGCGAACCGCCGGTTACGACCGCGACGCGACCTTGCAGCGAGAACAGATTTTCGAACATGCACGCCTCCCTGAAATTTTGCGCTAGCTAGCGCAAGGGAGCGCGCACGAGTCAAGAACGGTCGCGGTTTCGTTTCGCTCTGCGGTCAACCCTGCAACCGCACGGCGACTTTCGTGCGCCATGGATCGGAGAAGTCGAAGCCGTCACCGGCTTCGACGGTATCGGTGCCTGCCGCCTGCAGCCGCGCCCGCAACGCTTCGGCCGAAGCGCGATCGGGAAGCAGGAAGGTCATTTGCGAGAGCCCGGCTTTGTCGGGCGAGGGCAGCGGACCGTTTCTGCTGTCCCAGATGTTCATCGCCAGATGGTGGTGATAGCCGCCGGCTGAAACGAACTGCGCGCCGGGGAAAGTCGATACCGGCGCAAAGCCTACAACATCGACGTAGAACTCGCGGGCGCGGGCGAGATCGTCCACCTGGAGATGGATGTGGCCGATGATCGTGCCGTCGCCGAGCGGTTGCTGCGCAAGTCTTGCGACGTCGCGTTGCGCGAGCAGCCCCTGGTAATCGAGCGGCCGGTTGGACATCTGCACCTGACCGTCGGCCCAATGCCATTCTTCGCGAGGCCGGTCGCGATAGATTTCGATGCCGTTGTTGTCCGGATCCCAGAGATAGATCGCTTCGCTGACCAGATGGTCCGCGGCGCCGAGCTTGACCCGATGCGCGGCAAGCCGGGCAATCACGGCACCCAGGGCTACGCGCCCGCCAAGCCGGATCGCGACATGATAGAGCCCGCTCTCGCGCGGGTCGCGCGGGGTGAGGCCGGGATGGAATTCGAGAATCAGAAGATCCTCCAGCGCCGCGCCGAGAACCGCGCGCTTGTCGTCGCGCGCATGCAGCGACAGGCCGATCTTGTTCACATAGAAATCGAGCGCTTGCTCCGCATCCGACACGCGAAGCGTAGCTGGACCGAGGCGAAAAGCGTCCGGAATTATTCCATTCATTTGCGGGTTCCTCTGGTCCAGAGATCGGGTTCCGCAAGGCCCATGGCAAGCGCCTGTGCTGCACGGAAAGCCTTGCAAATGGGCACTGCGTGGCTGCCAGGAGCCTCCTGTGGACCCTTTGGTGCCCTTTTTCTTGCCTGTCAGGGGCCGATTGGCTACGAAACTCCGCACACCCCGGCCAGTCCTGTGCCGGGGTTTCCTTTGCGTGGCGGAGCAATCTGAAGTGTCGAATGTCGTGGTCGTCGGCTCGCAATGGGGCGACGAGGGAAAAGGCAAGATCGTCGACTGGTTGTCGGAGCAGGCCGACGTGGTGGTCCGGTTTCAGGGCGGCCACAATGCGGGCCATACGCTGGTGATCGGCGGCAACACCTACAAGCTCTCCTTGCTGCCGTCCGGCGTGGTCCGCCAGAACAAGCTCGCGATGATCGGCAACGGCGTCGTGCTCGATCCGCATGCGCTGGTTTCGGAGATCGACCGGCTGCTCGGGCAGGGTGTCGAGATTTCGCCGAAGAACCTGCGGATTGCCGAAAATACCGCGCTCATCCTTTCGCTCCATCGCGAACTTGACGGCCTGCGCGAGGGCGCGGGTCCGGGCATGAAGATCGGCACCACCAAGCGCGGGATCGGTCCCGCTTACGAAGACAAGGTCGGCCGCCGCGCGATCCGCCTGATGGACCTTGCCGAGCCCGCGCAGCTCGATGCCAAGCTCGACCGGCTGCTTGATCATCACAATGCGATCCGCCGCGGGTTGCAGCTCGAGGAAGTGAAGCGCGACACGCTTCGCGACGAATTGCTTTCGGTGGCGCCGCGCGTGCTGCCGTTCATGGATCGCGTTTGGCATCTGCTGGACGAAGCGCGCCGCCGCGGCGACCGCATCCTGTTCGAAGGCGCGCAAGGCGCGCTGCTCGATGTCGATCACGGCACCTATCCCTTCGTGACTTCGTCGAACACGGTGGCGGCGCAGGCGGCGACGGGTTCCGGCCTTGGGCCGAACGCGGTCGGCTATGTGCTCGGCATCACCAAGGCCTATACGACCCGCGTCGGCGAAGGTCCGTTTCCGACCGAACTCAGCGATGACATCGGCAAGCGTCTCGGGGAGCGGGGCCACGAATTCGGCACCGTTACCGGCAGGCCGCGGCGCTGCGGCTGGTTCGATGCGGTGCTGGTGCGTCAGTCGGTGCGGACCGGCGGCATCCAGGGAATCGCGCTGACCAAGCTCGACGTGCTCGACGGGCTGAACCCGCTCAAGGTCTGCGTGGGCTATCGCCTCAAGGGCCACGATATGGACTATTTGCCGGCCAGCCAGGGCGCGCAGGCGCAGGTGGAGCCGGTTTACGAGGAAATCGAAGGCTGGACGTCCTCGACCCGCGGCGCGCGGTCCTGGGCCGATCTCCCGGCCGCGGCGGTCAAATATGTGCGCCGAATCGAGGAACTGATTGATTGTCCGGTGGCGCTGGTTTCCACAAGCCCAGAGCGCGAAGATACGATATTGGTCCAAAATCCGTTTCAATCCTGAGGCAACGATTTCTTTGGCATTGCGTTGAGATAACCGTGGCTGATGACTGATTACCGCCCATTGCTGTCGCGAGCGATCGCGGGTCTCGACCCGAACACGGGAGAGGCGCGCCGGGCGATCTATGATCGCGCGCGGACCGCACTGATTAACCAGCTCCGGGGCATCAATCCCCCGTTGTCGGAAGGTGACATCACGCGCGAGCGCCTGGCGCTCGAAGAAGCAATCCGCAAGGTCGAGGGCGAGGCGACGGCTGCTCGCAATGCGCCACCTGCCGCGCGGCCAGCGCCGGCGCCACGGCCGGCGCCCGCTTCCGCCGTTTCGGATCATCCTCCGCACGAGCCAAACGAGGACGAGGCGCCCGAGGCCGCGCCGCCACCGCGCATGCCGCGCCC
>JAEZFA010000127.1 GCA_023417665.1 Pseudomonadota bacterium
CGCCCTCGCCGTGGCCCAGTCCGCCATCTGACGGGCTTTTATTCGTTCTTATTTTGTTCTAGGTTGCCCTCCCGGCGAACCGGGCCGGCAGCACAGGGCAAAATGGGCCGCTTCAGCTACCTCACCATCGACGTCAACTCCTATTTCGCGAGCGTCGAGCAGCAGATGAACCCGGCGCTGCGCGGCAAGCCGGTCGCGGTCGTCCCGGTGATGAGTGACACCACCAGCGCCATTGCCGCGAGCTACGAGGCCAAGGCGTTCGGCGTGAAGACCGGCACCCGCATCTGGGAAGCCAGGCGCATGTGCCCGGGGCTGATCCTCGTGCCCGCGCGCCACGAGCTTTACGTCGATGTCCACGAGCGGCTGAAGGAAGAAGTGCAGAACCATGTGCCGCTGCTTTACACCGGCTCGATCGACGAATTCACCTGCAAGCTGATCGGCGACGAGTGCGAAGCCGATAACGCGCGCAAGCTTGCGCGCAACATGAAAGCCGGCATCCGCAGGAATGTCGGCGAATGCCTGAACTCTTCCATCGGCATTGCGCCGACGCGGCTGCTTTCCAAGATCGCCTCCGACATGCAGAAGCCGAACGGCCTCACGCTGATCGAGCAGAAGGATCTTCCGCACATTCTTCATCCGCTGGCGCTGACCGACCTGCCCGGCATCGCCTCGAACATGGAAGCGCGGCTGCATCGCGCCGGCATCCGCGATGTCGAGAGCCTGCTTGCGCTCGAGCCCAAGGCCGCGCGGCTGGTCTGGGGCTCGGTCGGCGGCGAGCGCTACTGGTACGAGTTGCACGGGGTGGATGTGCCGCGAAGCGAAGATGGCCGCCGCTCGGTCGGTCACTCGCGCGTGCTGTCGCCGCGGCTGCGCGCAAAGGACGATGCCCGTTTCGTCGCGCGTTCGCTGCTGATGAAATGCGCGACCCGCATCCGCCGCTATCAGCAGGTTGCCGGCGGCTTCGGTCTTGCCGTGCATCCCGAATACGGCAGCCGCGAACCGATCGTGCATGAGAGCCGGATTTCCCCGACGCAGGATTCCTTCACCCTGCTCGCTTATCTCGACCAGTTCTGGCGCGAACTGCCGAAAAAGAGCGGCCCGTTCCGCAAGGTATCGGTCTGGCTCTACCGGCTTTCCGACGAAGGCACGCGGGCGCGCGATCTTTTCGTTGAGACGCGCCCGGACGGCTTCACGAAAAAGGAAATGCTGTGGCGCTCGGTCGATGCGCTGGTCGCGCGCTACGGCCGCGAGACGGTGACGCTTGCCTCGCAGAAGAACCTGGGCCTGCAATATCTCGGCGCGAAAATCGCCTTCACGCGCGTACCCGACGCGCAGGAATTCCGCGAATAGCCGCGCCCTATCGGCGCGGCTTCGCGTAGCGTGGATTGCGATAGCAGCTGCCGAAATTCGTCCGCGACGCCATGCATTGCTGATAGGTGTAAGCCTCGCAGCGCATCACCGTATCGAAGGGTCCGGGCCCGATCCGCTCGTCGCGGCACCACAAATCCGAAGGCGCGCGCTGCGCCAGTGCCGGCGCCGAAACGGCGCAAATCATCAGCACCATTACCGACAGCAGAATTTTCATCGGCGGACTCCGATCAGTTTGCGAGCATGACGCCCGAAATTTGAACAACAGCTGAACGCAATCGGCTTTCGAAAGTTTAATGCTCTCGTATGCGCAAAGCGGGAACCAGCGGCGCGTGTCTTGCATTGTAGTTGCACGACATTGCGAAACCTTGACCCCGGCGCGGCGCTCGCCCGCGCTCCGCACCGGAGCATCAAATGGCCTTTGCGCGGCTACCGTTTTTTCCCCGTATTTCTCCCGCGCTGATTGCCGCGTTTCTCACGTCGATGTTGCTGCTGCTCGTGCCGGCGATCTGGAATCGCTTTCCGTTTCTGTTCTTCGACTCCGGCGCCTATTTCGAACGCGTGTTCGAGGGCTTCCCGATTGCCGGCCGCTCGATGACTTATGGCGCGTGGCTCGCTTATCTGCGCTTTCCGAATTTCTGGCCGGTCGTGATCGCGCAATCGGCGCTGAGCGTCTGGGTGATTTACCTGATGCTGCGGACCCATGGCCTGCGCGGGCGGCCGGTCGCGCTGCCGCTCACGCTGCTTGCTGTCGTTGCCTTTCTCGCCGCCGCGACCGCGCTGCCCTGGTTCGCCGGACAGTTGATGCCCGATCTTTTTGCCGGGCTCGCGGTGCTGTCGCTTTATCTGCTCCTGACCAAGCGCGACGCGCTCGGCCGCTTCGAGCCTTATGCGCTTGCTGCGCTCATCGTGTTTGCGTCGGCCGCGCATAACGCGACCTTTGCCGTGATGATCGCGCTCGTGCTTGCCGCGGGATTCTTCTTCCTGCTCAACCGCAAGCTTATCCATGCCGCCGGCCTGAAGTTCGCAGCCACGGCGCTGCTGCTGACCGTGATCGCGGTGCCCTCGATCAATTTCGCCTATTCAGGCACGTTTGGCTGGACGCCCGGCGGCGCCAGCTTCATCTTCAGCCGGCTCGTGCAGGACGGCATCGCCCAGCGCTATCTCGCCGACAAATGCCCGGATCCCACGATCAAGCTCTGCAAGTTCGAAAAGCAGATGCCGAACAAGGCGGACGACTTTCTCTGGCATCAGGGCCAGAAAGGTCCCTTCGTTTCCATCGGCGGCTGGGTCGACGGTGCCGACGAGATGCGCCGCATCACGCTGGAGAGCCTGACGATGTATCCCTGGATGCACGTCAGGACCGCGCTTTATTCGACCGGCCTTCAGCTCGTGCGCGTCAAATCCGGCGACGGCCTCGTGCGCGAAGTCTGGAGCGCTTATGACGCGATCGGGCGGCACTACCCCGAATCCAGCATCGCGGTGAACACCTCGCGGCAGCGCTTCAACCTGATCCAGCGCACCATCGACTTCCTCAACCGCTTCCATGTGCCGCTGACGCTCGGCAGCATGGCGCTGCTGCCGTTCCTGCTGCTGCTCGCCTGGCGGCGCGGCAATCTCACCGACATGGACAAGCTCGCGGCGACACTGGTTCTCGCGCTGCTTGCGAATGCCTTCGTCACCGGCGTGCTGTCGAACCCGCATCATCGCTATGGTGCGCGCGTCGCGTGGGCCGCGCCCTTCTTCTGGTCGCTCCTCGTCGTGCAACTGCTCCTGGTGCGCCGCGCATGGCAGGACAAGGCGATCGGCTGGCTCGCCGGCAACGGCGTGTTGCCGAAGCCCGCGGCCATCGAAGTGCGCAGCGACGAAGAGAAACGCTAGCTCGCCGCGATCTGATCCAGAATATCCGCGAGCGCTTCCGGCGCGGTGACATGCGGCGAGTGGCTCGCGTCCATCTCGAAATATTGCCAGCCTTCGCGTTGCGCCCGCTCGGCAAAGGGCCGGAACGGATCGCCGGGATTGTGCCGCTGCGCGTAGATATAGGACCGCGGCAGCTTCGTCTCGCCGTTCGCGAGCAACAGCGGCTCCTGAAAACAGGCGAGCGGCTGGAACGTGCGCCGCGGCGTGATCCAGGCGACGTCTTCGGCGGATGTATCCGGCGGCACGGGGCTCGGCGGCAATTTCCACTCGTCGACCACGCCGGTCAGCCTGCGCGCGCGTTCCTCCGGCGTGACAAGATCGAACACGCTTTCGCCATGCCGCGGCACGAAGGCGTCGAGATAGACGAGTTTCACGATGCGCTCGGCGGCCAGATCGGCAACCCCCGTCGCGACCATGCCGCCATAGGAATGACCGACAAGGATCGCGTCGCGCACGTCCTCGAACTGCATGACCATGAGCATGTCCTGCACATGGCTCTCGAGCCCGATCGCGGAGGATGCGAGATGCGAGCGCTCGCCGAGGCCGGTATAGGTCGGCGTGAGCAGCGCATGGCCTTTCGCGCGCATCAAGGGATGCATCTTCTTCCAGACCCAGCCCGCGGACCAGGCGCCATGCGCGACGATGAAGTTGGCCATGCCCGTCCCCTTAAACGCCGAGCTTCTTTTGCAGGCTCGAGCTTGTCGTCGTGTACTGAAACACCAGACGCTTTTCAGGATAAATGATCTTGTGCGCTGCCTGCGACATCAGCGCGGCTTCGTGGAAGCCCGAAAGGATCAGCTTCAGCTTGCCGGGATAATAATTGATGTCGCCGATCGCGAAGATGCCGGGCTCGCTGGTTTCGAATTTCTCGGTATCGACCACGATGCGATCGGCGTCGAGTTTCAGACCCCAGGTGCCCACCGGCCCGAGCCGGATCGTCAGCCCGAAGAACGGCAGGAGCACGTCGGCGTCGATGTCGAAGGTGGAATTGTCCTCGCGCCGCGCGATCACTTTGCGAAGCTGGCCGTTCTCGCCTTCCAGCGCGTGCAACTGCCCGAGCTCGAAGTCGATCTTCTTCTCGGCGACCAGCTGCTTCATCTTGTTGACGCTGTCGGGAGCCGCGCGGAACGCATCGCGCCGGTGCAACAGCGTGAGCTTCTTTGCCAGCGGCGCGAGGTTGAGCGTCCAGTCGAGCGCGGAGTCGCCGCCGCCCGCGACCACGATGTTCTTGCCGCGGAACGCTTCCATCGAGCGCACCAGATAGAACACCGACTTGTTCTCGTATTGCTCGATGCCCGCAAGCGGCGGCTTCTTGGATTCGAACGAACCGCCGCCGGCCGCGATCACCACCACCTTGGCCTCGATCACGCCGCCGATATCGGTCTTCAGCCGGAAGCCGCCCTCGATGCGCTCGAGCGATTCCACGCGCACGCCGTACTCGAAGGTCGGACCGAACGGCCTGATCTGCTCGAGCAGGTTGTCGACGAGGCCCTTGCCCGTCACCATCGGCAGGCCGGGAATGTCGTAGATCGGCTTTTCCGGATAAAGCTCGGAGCACTGCCCGCCCGGCTTGTCGAGAATATCGACCACATGCGCCTTGATATCGACGAGGCCGAGTTCGAACACCGCAAACAGCCCGACCGGGCCCGCGCCAATGATGACGGCATCCGTTTTGACGATTTCGCTCATAATTTTCCGGAGGTTTCTTTCGTGAGAGGAGCCTGTTGGTGGCGGATATAGGACCAGCACTCCCGACTTCGCAAACCTCCAGACGCGCGCGGCGCACAACGCCGTTTCAAATTCGAATAATTCGCGACTAGGCCAGTTTAGAGTAGCTATAATTCTATAATGAAATCAATCACTTGACTCCAATCGCACGCCGCGCGATCAAATTTGCGCGGGTAAATCCGCCCGTCAATTCATCCGAATACTGCCAGCACACGCCAGCGAACTCGGACTTTTCGTTCAGGGGGCTGGACAATGAACTATTCCGTGCGCGCCGCGCGCAAGCGCTCGCTCTTGCCTGTCATCGCCGTTCTTTTGCTGCCGGCAAGCGCCTATGCACAGACCGTGCTGCCGCCGATCGACGTGATCGGCTCACCGACCAATCAGGAAGCGATCTTCACCACGCCTGCCGCCGTCTCCTCGGTAAGCGCGCAGGAAATCAACGTGCTCTCGCGGCTTGATTCCGTGCTGCGCTCGCAGCCCGGCACCTTCACGCGCGAAAGCTTTTCCAACCCCGGTTTCGCGATCAACATCCGCGGATTCGAAGGCTCGGGCCGCGTGAACGTCATGATCGACGGCGTCACGCAGAATTTCCGCTTCACAGGCCACGAGGCGCAAGGTTTTACCTTCGTCGACTCGCAGCTTCTGGCCGGCATCGATATCGAGCGCGGCGCAGTCGCCGGAACGAACGGCAGCGGTGCCCTCGCCGGCACCGCGAATTTCCGCACGCTCGACGTCGATGACGTGTTGCAGCCCGGCCGCAACTACGGCGGGCTCGCCATGCTCACCTGGGGGTCGAACGGCGTCGGCTGGCGCGAGATGCTTGCAGGCGCCGCGCGCCTCAGCCCCAACTTCGCGGTGGTCGGCGCCTTCGCCTATCGCAACGAGGACAATTACAAGAACGGCGACGGTCAGGTCGTTCCCTTTGCCGGTCCGCAGAACCTCGCTTCCGGTCTCGTGAAGGTAAACACCAATCCGACCGAGAACTCGTCGCTGCGCTTCGGCTATCGCCATTACGATAACACCTTCACGGCAAGCTCCTTCGTCCAGAACGTGCTCAACCGGACGGCGACGATCAATTACGCGATCAAGCCCGACAGCCCGCTGCTCGACCTGAAGGTGAACCTCGGTTTCAACAACACGCAGATGCAGCACATCCGCCGCATCAACACCTTCGTTTCGCTTGCCACCGAGCGCCGCAACATCACCGACAACGGCATCACCTTCAATGCCAGCAACACCTCGCGCTTCAACATCGGCGCGGTGCATGTGATTTCGGAGAACGGCGTCGAATTCGTCGGTGACCGCTACGACATCACCGAAGGCGGCGTGAACCCGGAAGGAAAGAACTTCACCACCGGCCCGTTCAGCAAGACCACGTTCCGTCACGGCATCTTCGACCTGATCGTCGGCCTGCGCTACGACATCTACGGCATCAAGGGCCAGGGCGAGACCTTCTATGCCGCGCCGTTCCTGCCGGCCGGCCCCTATACCGTCGACCAGAGCGACGGCCGCTTCAACCCGAACATCACGCTCGCCGCGCAGGTGCTGCCTTCACTCCAGCTCTACGGCAAATACGCGGAGTCCTTCCGCGCGCCGACGATCAACGAGATGCTGCTCGGCGGCCTGCATCCCGGCAACACCAATGGCGGCTTCCTGCCCAACCCGTTCCTGCGGCCGGAAACCAAGCGCGGCTTCGAAGTGGGTTTCAACTACGTGCGCAACGGGCTGTTCTTCGACGGCGACGCGGCGCGGCTGAAGATGTCGGCCTTCATGGACAAGGTCGACGACTACATCGTCGCCTGCGCGTTCCCGACCGGCCTGCCGTTCCCGCAGCCGTCCTCGCTGAACTATTTCTGCAACGCCGCCGGCACCTCGAACGTGAACGGCGTCGAATTGCAGGGCAGCTACGACACCGGCCGCTGGTTCACGACCTTCAACTACACGTATCTGAACACCACGCTGCCTTCGCAGACCCCGGGCTTCGGCGCGAGCCAGTATCTGCCCGATCACACCGGCAGCGTCAGCCTCGGTGCACGCTTCTTCGAGCAGCGCCTGACGGTGGGCGGACGCCTGCGCTACTACTCGAGCGCCGCCGATCCGACCTACGATCCGACGTTCCAGACCCAGCGGCCGGGCTACAACCTCCTGGACGCCTTCGCGAGCTACAAGCTCACGCCGACCTGGCTGCTGTCGATGACCGTCGAGAACCTGCTCGACGAATCCTTCACGCCGGTGCTCGCGACCGCGCCGACCACGACCACGCCGTTCACGCCCTTCACCGGCGATACCGGCCGCGGCCGCACGATCCTGCTCACCAGCAGAACGCAGTTCTGACGGCGGCAAAGCCGCCGGCAGCGAAGCCCAACTGGGGCCCGGCGCAAGCCGGGCCCTCTTTCTTTTCAGGAACCCGGCAAAAACCGCAAACGCGATCAAACGCCCTTGGCTAAGGTCGCGTCATGACAAAGCACGAAACCCGCCTCGACTACGGCCGCCGCATCGCTCGCGTGACCGATTACATCGCCGCCAATCTGGACGGCGATCTCGCCGTCGAGCGGCTGGCCGAAGTCGCATATTTCTCGCCGTTCCACTTCCACCGCATCTATCGCGAAGCGACCGGCGAAACGCTTTCCGAAACCGTGCGCCGGCTGCGGCTGCACCGCGCCGCCGTCGACCTGATCCGCGAGAGCACGCCGGTTGCAAAGATCGCAAAGCGCGCGGGCTACGGCGCGCTTGCCGCATTCTCGCGCGCCTTCTCCGCCGACTACGGCCTGCCGCCCGGCGCCTACCGCCTGCGCGGCAGCCTGCTGCCACCGAACCCCAGAAAACCGGCGAGCCGTGAAATGCCTTATCGGGTCGAGATCGAACCTTTCGCCGGCGCGCGGCTCGCGGCGATCGAACACCGCGGCGATTACCAGACCATCGGCAACAGCTTCGCGCAGGTGCAGATCTTCTTTGCCGCCCGCAGGCTGCCGCTTGGACGCTCCTTCGGCATCTACTTCGACGACCCCGAAAGCATTCCCGAAAAAGAACTTCGCGCCGAAGCCGGACTCGCGACCGACGCCGCAATCGACGGCCACGACGCCATCCGCATCGTCGAGATCCCGGCGATGCTGTGCGCAAGCGTGTTGCACGAAGGGCCCTATGCCGAACTCGAACGCGCCTACCGGCATCTGTTTCGCGACTGGCTTCCGCAAAGCGGTTACGAGGCCGCGGACTATTCCTGCTTCGAGGAATACCTGAACGATCCGCGCGACACGCCGCCGCCCGCGCTTCTCACCCGCGTCCATCTCCCCATCAAAGGTGACCTATGAAAACGCTCGACTGCTATCCGCTCATCACCGTGCAGAACATGCGCGCCGGCCGCGACTTCTATGCGAAGCATTTCGGCATGGACGTAATCTTCGAATCCGACTGGGTGACCATGCTCGGCAACGGACGGACCGGAAAGATAACGCTCGGCCTGATGACGCCGGACCATCCGACCAATCCGCCCGGCCCGGAAGTGTTCGACGGCAAGGGCATGATCGTCACGATCCAGGTCGAGGACGCCTCGGCCGCCGTCACCGCGTTGCGCCGCGACGGCGTCACGCCCTTTTACGATCTGCATGACGAGCCCTGGGGGCAGCGCCGTTTCACGCTCACCGATCCGAACGGCGTGATTGTCGACGTGGTCGAACAGACCGCCCCGGCCGAAGGCTACTGGGACAAGTACATGACGGCAGCGTGAGCAATCTTCACGGCCTCGTGGATTGCCAAGGTTCGCGTCCCCGCGCACAATCCGCGGCGTGATTGCGAGGCGAACCCTTCTTCGAGATTTGCAGCAGCGTCTCGCGCTGCTGCTTTTTCTTGTTCTGGCGCTCGCCGCTCCTGCCGCGGCACAGGATTACCTTCGCGAAGACCTGCGCATTCCCAAAGCCGATGCCGGCGAACAGGGCCTGCAGGCGCTGTTCCTCCGGCCCGCGGCGCCGGGCCGTTATCCGCTGGTGATTTTCAATCACGGCACACCACGCGACCCGGTCGCGCGTCGGCAGCTTTCGCCTTACGCCTATTTGCCCGTCGCCATGCAGTTCGCTCGGCGCGGTTACGCGGTCGGCATCGTCATGCGCCGCAGCTACGGCACCTCCGGCGGACCTTATGCCGACGGCGTGGATTGCGGCGGCGACGCGAACTTCACGCAGACCGGGCTGAATGCCGCCGACGACATCCGCACCGCACTCGAATTCTTCGCGCGGCGGCCCGATGTCGATCCCGACACCATCATTGCGGTCGGCGAATCTGCGGGCGGCCTCGGTTCGCTGGCGCTCGCGTCGCTGCGGCCGCGCGGACTCGTGGCAGCGGTAAGCTTCGCCGGCGGCCACGGCTCGACCGCATCTTTCCAGATTTGCCAGAAGTACAAGCTGGTCAATGCCTTCGCGACCTTCGGCCGGACCGCGCGCGTGCCGACGCTCTGGATCTACGCCGAGAACGATTCCTTCTTCGAGCCGCGCGTGGCGCAGGAATTTTACCGCGCCTTCACCGGCACCGGCGGCAAGGCGGAATTTGTCGCCCATCCGCGGCATGGCGAGGACGGCCACAACTTCATCTATCGCGGCATTGCGCAATGGACGCCCTACATCGACGCGTTTCTTGCAAGGAACGATCTGCCGCGCCGGCGCGAATTGCTGCTGCCGCAGATTTCAGTGCTGCCCGCGCCGCCACGGCTCGCGCCGAGCGGGCTGCGCTCGTTCCAGGATTTTCTCAACGCCGGCCCGAACAAGGCCTTCGCGGTTTCGCCCGAAGGCGCCTATGGCTGGCGCGCGGGCGTCAATACGCGGGAAACCGCGATCGAAGAGGCGCTGAAAACCTGCGGGAAGTATGCGCGCAATTGCGAGCTCTACGTCGTCAACGAAGAGATCGTGAAACGGCTCAGCCCTGTTGCTCCGGGGTATGCACAATGAGCCCGTCGAGTTCTTCCGTCACCTTGATCTGACAGGAAAGCCGCGAGGTCGGCCGCACGTCGAAGGCGAAATCGAGCATGTCTTCTTCCATCGGCGCGGGCTTGCCGACCTTCTCGGTCCAGGCGTCGTCGACATGCACATGACAGGTCGCGCAGGAGCACGCACCGCCGCATTCGGCTTCAATGCCGGGTACGCCGTTGCGGATCGCGGCTTCCATAACAGTTGCGCCGACTTCGGCGTCGACCGTGCGGCTGGTGCCGTCATGTTCGATATAGGTAATCTTGGGCATTGCTCGTCGGGGTTGAAGCTGGGCGCTGGCCGGCGCCGGGAGGAAGGCCGCACCCTATATAATGTGGCGGCAGGAATTGCGAGCCTCGGAGGCCGCTAGCCCTTTGCGCGCAATGCCGCTGCGGCGTCCTGTGCTTCGGCAATCCGCGCGGCTAGCAGCTCTACTGCCGTGCCGTCGCCCTGCTCGATTTTCTCGGCTTCCGCCGCGACCGCGAAAGCGCCGATGCCGCGCGCGGCACCTTTGAGCGCATGCGCGGCTTCCGCTCTCGCCTTGCCGCTGCTGCCGCGGATGGTTTCCAGCAACTTCAGCGCCTGGGTTTCGAACAGCGCCAGCACCTCGCGCTGCAGCGCCCGGTCGCCGAACGTCGCCGTTTCGAAATGTGTCAGGTCGATGGGAGCCGGCATGGCGCCTGTTATCGCCCGGCGCGGGTAAACGGCCTCTCAAGGCGGCAGGGTTCCATCAGAACATCGGCCGCCGCCGGCGGGGATCGAGCCGGAGCACCCGGTAGCCCGCATCGGTGAGCCGGCAGACCATCCAGTCCGGGTGGATCGGGTTTCGGCTCCAGGGTTCCGCCCAGCCATGTTCCAGGCAGGCGCGGATCGTCACTTTGGGGATTTCTTGCCCATATTCGTCAAAAAGCGGGAGTTTTCCGCCCGGCTGATTAACCCCCCGGCGGAGGTAGCGGCGCTGTGCTTCGCTGCCTCCGGCATCGGAATGCCAGGGTTTGGGGTCTTGCCCATTGAGCTTCTTCCCCCGCGCCATTGCTCAATCCGTATGGTGAACAAGACGTTAAGCCATTAACGATGTTTCGAGACCGTCCCCGATAACCGTTCCTTTTTTGCACAGGCAGGCGGTAGAATAGTCCAAGCGGTGGACCAGAGTCCCGGCGGTATTTCATTGGAATGCCGTTTTGGGACCGAAAGTGCGTGAAGGTCCTTAGATCATTTTCCGGCCCGAGCGGCATGTTGCCGGTCGCGGTATCGAGTACGGACCGGAGGCAAGACGTGAAGAACAAAAAGTCTCAAGACCCGACGGAAGCAGCGCTCTCGGCAATTGAGGACGCGCTTAATATCGGCAACGAAGCACCTGCGGTCGCTTCCCCGGCGCCGGACCGCCGCGGCGAGCCGCGGCTGCGCGAACCCGCCAACGACGTCTTCGCCCAGCGATCGCGCCGGACCCGCGAGCGTCTGCCGCGCCGCGCTGCGAACGACGATCGCCAGTCGGTCGGACAGATTCTCCAGACGCTGCACCGCAAGCCCTCGAACGTGCCGATGCTGACGGCGCTGCTCGGCTCCATCATCTGGATCATCGGCGGTGCCGCCCTTGCCGCCTCGCAATACCGCACGGCCGAAGGCGGCGTGATGCGCCTTTCCGAAATCGCCGCGCAGCCGAGCTTCCCCGCGACGATCGCCGCGATCCTGCTGCCGCCGCTCGTCTTCTTCATGACCGCGCTCCTGATCCGCCGCTCGCAGGAGATGCGCCAGATTTCCCGCGCCATGACCGAAGTCACGCTGCGCCTTGCCGAACCCGAAGGCGTTTCCACCGACGCCATCGTCTCGGTGGGCCAGGCGATCCGCCGCGAAGTCGCGGCCCTCGGTGACGGCATCGAACGCGCGGTCGCCCGCGCCTCCGAACTGGAGTCCATGGTGCGCAACGAAGTTGCGACGCTGGAGCAGGCTTACGGCGACAGCGAAAGCCGCGTGCGCGCGCTGATCCACGATCTGCACAGCGAGCGCCAGTCGGTCATCGAACACGCAACCCAGGTTCGCGACGCCATCGCGACCGCGCACGAAGCCTTCGCCTTCGATGTGCAGAACATTGCCGACCGCGTTTCCAGCGCGCTCGACAACGCGACCGGCCGGATCACCGACAACATCACGGTTCGTGCGGAAGAAGCCCGCGCGCAGATCGTGGAATCCGGCAATTCGCTGGTCGAGAATCTCATCAGCCGCGCCGACGAGGCTCGCAGCCACATCAACGAGACGGGCAATTCGCTGGTCGACACCCTCGTCTCCCGCGCCGAAGAGGCCCGCAGCCATATCAACGAAACCGGCAGCACGCTGGTCGATACCCTCGTTTCCCGTGCCGAAGAAGCGCGCAGCCAGATCAACCAGACCGGCAGCACGCTGGTCGAGAACCTCGTCTCCCGTGCGGAAGAAGCGCGCAGCCGCTTCAATCAGACCGGCGGCTCGCTGGTCGATACGCTCGTGGCCCGGGCGGAGGACGCCCACGACCAGATCAGCCGCACCGGCAATTCGATCGCGGAGAAGCTGGTCACGAGCGCCGAGAATGCCCGCATCAAGATCAATGATTCCGGCAACGACCTTGTCGACAACCTCGTCCGCCGCGCCGAGGAGGCCAACAAGCTGTTGACCAAGTCCGGCAACATCATCGTCGACAACCTCGCGGAAAAGAGCACCGAAGCGACGCAGCGCCTGACCGAAGTCGGCGTCCAGATCGCGCAGGCGATCGCCGATCGCAACGACAAGGTTTCCGAAGCCCTGCTCTCCTCCACCGAGGACATCAACAAGAAGCTCGCGGTCCGCATGGACGGCATCGCGCAGATGGTCCAGGAGACGAGCCAGACCTTCGAGAACACCATCGGCGGCCAGCTCAAGAACTTCTCGGAGAACGTCATCATTCGCGGCAACGAGATCGCGACCAAGATCTCCGCGGATGCCGGCACGCTCGGCGCCCGCATGGCCGAAAGCGTGCAGAACTTCGACACCACCGTGAAGGTCTACGGCGCGAACATCGTCAACGAGATCAAGAGCACGATCGACTCGATCTCCAAGACCTCGCACGACAGCCTCGCCTCGATGGACCAGCGCGTCAGCGGCAAGGTCAACGAAGTTTCCGAGCAGCTCGACCAACGCATCGAACGCATCGAACAGACCCTCGACGGCCGCGTGAAATCGCTGAACGAGGCGCTCGCCTCCCGCACGCTCGAATTCGCAAAGACGCTCTCGGAAAGCTCCAAGGTAGCGACCGAGGAAGTCCAGAAGAGCGTCGACGGCATGGGCGAATACTTCGCGACCCGCACCGCCGAGATGGCTTCGACGCTGGCCGAGCGCGCCGAGCGCATCGACGAAACGCTCGGCAACCGCGCGAACCAGCTCACCGACACGCTCGATACCCGCGTGAACAAGTTCGAGGAGCTGATCGTCAGCCGCCTCGAGTCGGTCGCCGGAACGATCGAGAACAAGGGCATCGCCGTGACCGACCTCTTGGTCGAGCGCGTCGGATCGGTCAACGACCTGATCCGCGGCACCGCCACCGAGGTCGAGCGCAACCTGAACTCGCTTGCTACCAACATCACCGAGCAGTTCATCGAGCGCGTCAACAACATCACCGGCGCGCATGAGACGCTGCGTTCCGAGGTTCGCGACATCATTCACGAACTCGGCCAGACGCATCATATCCTGCAGGCCGCGATCGACACCGCCTCCTCCACCCTCGGCCCGATCGAGAGCAAGGTTGCGGAGAAGGTTTCGATCTTCCACCAGACGCTCGAAGGCGCGGTCAACGCGACCCGCGCCACCGCGGAGCGCATGGATCGCCAGATCCGCGAACTGAACGAGTCCTCGAACGGCGTGCTGCGCGACGTCTCGCACCTCACGCTGCGCTTCGAGGAGCAGGTTCGACTGGTGGCCGCGACCAACGAGGCTCTCAACGAGTCGCATCGCCGCATCGACCAGGGCATGGAGAAGCGCAAGGAAACCATTACCGAGGTTTCGACGCTGCTCACCGAGCGCTCGTCGGAGCTCGAGGAGCGCCTCACCCGCTTCAACAAGATGCTGGGCGACACCTTCCAGAATGCGCAGAACAAGGCGCAGGAAGTCGCGCGGCTGGTCGCGGAATCGACCGCCAATGCGACGCAGTCGATCGCGCAGCAATATGAGCTGATCCGCAACTCCTCGACCGAGGAGCGCGAGCGCACCAATCTCGCGCTCAAGGACACCTACGACGAAACCATGCGCTCGGTCGGCTCGATGTTTGCCGAGACCAACTCGCGCTTCCTCGAAGCCTCGCGCGACCTGCGCGAGATTTCCGACGACATCCAGCGCACGCTGGACACGACCCGCGAGGAAATCCGCCGCACGATCTTCGACCTGCCCGCGGAAACCAAGGAAAGCGCCAACGCCATGCGCCGCGTCGTCGCCGACCAGATCCGCGCGCTCTCCGAGCTCAACGACATCGTCGCCCGCCACAGCCGCGAATATGCCGGCACGGCCGGATACGAGTATCGCGAGGAGGAAGTCGCAGCCGTCGGCGGCCGTCAGGCTGCCCGTGGCCTTCCGCGCCCGGATTACGACGACGGCGGCGACCTGCCGCCGCGGGGCCGCGAGATCGAACCGCGCCGCAACGACCGCAAGGCCGATCGCAGCGCGCGCTTCGACGAGGCCCTGAACAAGCCCGCGCGCCTGCCCGAGCCGGAAGACGATGAAGAGGTCACCAGCATCGAGTCGCTCGACTCGCTCTCCATCGACATCGCGCGGATGATCGACCACGACGCCGCCAGCGAGGCCTGGGAACGCTTCAAGCGCGGCGAGCGCGGCGTCTTCAATCGCCGCCTCTATACCAGCGCCGGGCAGAAGACGTTCGAGGATGTCCGCAAGAAGTACCGCCGCAACAACGAGTTCCGTGACACCGTCGATCGCTATATCGACGAGTTCGAGAAACTCCTGGAGCAGGTTTCGCGCGACGAGCGCGGCCAGGCGCTAACCCGGACCTACCTCACCTCGGAAACCGGCAAGGTCTATACGCTGCTTGCACACGCCGCCGGCCGCCTCGGCTAACGGCCGCGCAGAACGAAACGAAGAAAGCCCGCGAGCGATCGCGGGCTTTTTCTTTTGGAAGGCAACGACGAGCAGCACTCAGATGCGCCGCGAAGTCCACTTCACCATCTGCACCAGCACGTCGGAGAATGCCTGATCGAGCGCGAGCGTCGCCGCCTGCCCGCTGGTGCCGCCTGCGGCGACACGCGCGGTGAGCACGGTGCCCGCGGCGATGCGGCCGCCGCGCTGGTAGACGATCTTCACCGAAAGCTCGACCACCGCCTGCGGCGTGTCATAGGCGGCAATCCCGAACTGGCGGACGTCGATGACAAGCACGTAGTCCCCGTTCACGCGGTCCTGTGCCTTGGCCACCGCGCGGATGCGCGTGGAATTCTCGAACGACTGCACGATGCGCGCCTGCATCAGCTTCGGCAGGCGATCGACCCACTGGGCGTCGGGAAGATAGGCCACCTCGCTCGGCGAAGGCGAAATCACCACCTTCTCGGTGTCGAGTATCTGGAGCGCGGTCGGCTGTTCGATGACGAGGAGCCCGCGCGCCCGCGGCGGCAAGGCGCCGAAGTTCCGCGGTGCCGTGAGGTCGTAAGTCGGCGTGGGGTTGCTGCCGGTGCCGACGATGCCGCCGAGCACGCCGCCGCTGCACCCCGCGAGCGAGGCGGCCAGCACGACGCCCAGCGCGGCCCGCGCCGCACTGCCTGTCATCCACTTCCTCACGCCACCCAAGCCCAACTGCAAACGCCTCTTTGAACCGTCGATTCTCTAGCGATTATATTGCGGCACGGTGCCGCCGTTGTTGAACAGGAACTGCCTCGGGTTCCGCTCGATATTACGCACCAGCCGGTCGATCTCTCCTACCGCCCGGCGCGCGTCGGTCGCAAGCGAGCGGAATTCGTTGAGCGTCGGCCCGGTCTGGTTGGAAATGTTGTTCGCCGCCTTGCGGATCGACTCCAGCGTCGGCCCGGCCTCGTTCGAGACGTTCTCGGCGGCCTTGCGGATCGACTCCGCCGCCGCGCGCACTTCGAGCAAGGTGTCGTTGGAGCGCGTCGCCAGCACCCGGGAGACGTCGGTCAGATCCTTCATGATCTGCGCAAAACGCTCTTCATTGTCGGCGACGAGCTTGTCGAGCCGCTGCATCAGCTTGGCGGCGGCCTGGAACGCGTCGGTGGTGGGTTCCGCAACCAGCCGCGGCGGCCGGTCGCCCTTCTTGGTCTCCATCAGCATCGACGCCTTGGGATCGCCGCCGGTAAGCGCCACGGAAGCGACGCCGGTGAGCCCCTGATATTCGAGCGTGACCTTGGTGTCGGTGCGGATCGGCGTGCTGCGGTTGACCTCGATGATCGCGACCACGGCGCGCGGAATGTCGGGAACAAGCGCAAGGCTGCGGACCTCGCCCACCCGGATGCCGTTGAAGTTCACGGTCGCGCCGGTGCGCAGGCCCGATACCGGGCCGTCGAAATAGATTTCGTACTGCGCCTTGGCTTCGCCGGTTCCAAGCCGCTGGAACCACCAGACGAACGCGAAAATGCCGGCCACGACGGCCAGCGTGAACACGCCGATCAGGACGTAATTGGCGCGCGTTTCCATGTCCGGTTCCGCTCCTTACGCCTTCCTGCCGCCGATGTTCCGGCTGGAGGCACGCTTGCCGTGGAAATAGGCCCTGAGCCAGGGGTGGTCGGATTTGAGCATGTCTTCGATCGGGCCCGTCGCAATGATCTTCCCGTCGGCAAGCGCCGCGATCCGGTCACAGGCGTTGTGAAGGCTGTCGAGGTCGTGGGTTACCATGAAAACCGTGAGGCCCAAAGTTTGCTGCAGGGCCTTGATCAGGTCGTCGAATTCTCCGGCGGAAATAGGGTCAAGGCCGGAAGTCGGCTCGTCCAGGAACACGATTTCTGGATCCAGCACCAGCGAGCGCGCCAGCGCCGCGCGCTTGATCATGCCGCCCGAGAGCTCGGAGGGGTACTTTTCGGCGACAAAAGCCGGCAGGCCCACCATTTCCAGCTTGGCGATGGCGATTTCGTCCATCAGCCGCTGCGACAGGTCGAGGTACTCCCGTAGCGGGAACTGGATGTTCTGCCGGACCGTCAACGACGAGAACAGCGCACCGTGCTGGAACAGCACGCCCCAGCGCCGCTCGATCATCTGCCGCTCTTCCTCGTTCAGCCGGTCGAGATCCTCGCCGAAGACTTCGATCGTGCCCTTCTGCTTGCGCACGAGCCCGATGATGGTGCGCATGAGCACCGACTTGCCGCCGCCGGACGCACCGACGAAGCCGAGGATCTCCCCCTTCTTCACGTCGAGGTCGATGCCCTTGAGCACCGCGCGATCGCTGAACGACACCCAGACATCGCGCACGCGGATGATCGGATCGGCGGCGGCGGTTTTATCCGGCTGCATCTGCGTGGACGCTGCGCTTTCGATATTCGCCATGCCGCTTACCAATCAATGCTGGCGAAGAAGATCGCAAACGCGCCGTCGAGCACGATCACGAGAAAGATGGATTTCACGACCGAGGCGGTGGTGTGCTCGCCGAGCGATTCCGCGCTGCCCTGCACCCGCAAGCCTTCGACGCAGGCGACAAGCCCGATCACCGCGCCCATGAACGGCGCCTTGATCATGCCGACCCAGAACGTCGACCACGAGATCGCATCGCGCAACCGCTCGAGAAACACCTCCGGCGAAAAGCCGCCATAGATCCACGCGGTAATCATGCCGCCGGCCAGTGCCGCCATGCTGCCGATGAACGTCAGGAGCGGCATCGCGATGATCAGCGCGATCATGCGCGGCAGGATCAGGATTTCCATGGGATCGCGGCCCATGACCCTGAGCGCGTCGATCTCCTCGCGCATCTTCATCGAGCCGAGTTCGGCCGTATAGGCGCTGCCCGAGCGGCCCGCGATCATGATCGACGTAATCAGCACGCCGACTTCGCGCAGCACCAGGATGCCGACCATATCGACCACGAAAGTTTCCGCGCCGAACTTGCGGAAGTGAAAGATGCCCTGCTGCGCGAGGATGCCGCCGATCAGAAACAGAATGAGCACGACGATCGGGATCGAGCGGAATCCGGCGCGGTCGATCTGGTTCACGACCGCCGTCATGCGGAAGGTCCAGGGCCGCAGGAAAACGCGGCCGAAGGAAACGACCGAAGCGCCGAGGAACTGCACGAACTCGCCGGTATCCTTGACGAAGCTCACTGCGGTCTCGCCGAGATAGCTCAGCGTATTGACGACCGCGTTGTGGTCGTCCTCGCTCGCGTCCTTGCCGGTATTGGTCTGCTGCACTTCGTCGAGCAGGATGCGATAGCGCGGATCGAGGCCGACGATCTCGGCGGTCGCACCCTTGCTCTCCAGATCGCGGCGCATGCGCTCGAGCAGCCAGGCGCCGGAGGTATCGAGCTGTTCGATATGGCTCGCATCGATCGCGACCTGCGGCGCCTTCGGCGTACGCGCCTCGACGTCGTTCACGAGCGGCTCGATCTCGCCTGCGAACGACGAAATCCAGCGGCCCGTCGCTTCCAGCACGACAAGCCCGGCTTCTTCCTTCCGGTTCAGGGAGACTGCATGCGCCGCCAAAACCAACTCCAGCTACTCGTCGAAATCTGCCCGCTTCCGGGGCCGCTGATGGCTGCTAATACTTATCACAGCGCCACACCGGAGGCCGGTCGTGGCAGTTAAGTTCCACGAAAGAGTGACATTTATGCCGCGGCGTCTGTCGTTCCGGGTCGAGAAATGGTCGATTTCCGGGGCCTTTACCATCAGCCGGGGGGCAAAGACCGAGGCCGCCGTGATCGTGGCGGAAATTACCGACGGGCCCCATCGGGGCCGGGGCGAATGCGTGCCCTACGCCCGCTACGGTGAGTCGCTGGAAAGTGTCGGCTGGGAGATCGAGCAGGCCGCCCCCGCGATTGCGGAGGGCATGGACCGCGCCACGCTCCGCCAGACCATGAAGGCAGGCGCCGCCCGCAACGCCATCGACTGCGCGCTCTGGGATCTCGAAGCCAAAAGTTCCGGCCGGCCGGTGAACGTGCTTGCGCGATTGCGGCCGCCGATGCCGGTCACGACCGCCTATACGCTGAGCCTCGATACGCCCGAGAACATGGCGCAGGCCGCGAAACGCGCGGCGCGGCCCGTCTTGAAACTGAAACTTGGCGCCGACGGCGACGCCGCGCGTCTTCAGGCGATCCGCGGCGCGGTGCCTTCCGCACGCCTGATCGCAGATGCCAACGAAGGCTGGTCGGCGGGAAACCTCGAGGAAAATCTCAGCGCCTGTGCGGCCGCCGGCGTTTCGCTGATCGAACAGCCGCTGCCCGCGGGCGAGGACGAAATCCTGCGCAATCTTCCGCGCGCCGTCCCGCTCTGCGCCGACGAGAGCTTCCACGACCGCGAAAGTTTCTCGCGCATCGAAGGCAAATACGATGCGATCAACATCAAGCTCGACAAGACCGGCGGGCTGACCGAAGCGCTGCTCGTGGCGGAGGAAGCGCAGGCGCGCGGCCTTTCCATCATGATCGGCTGCATGGTCGCGACCTCGCTTGCCATGGCACCGGCGCTGCTGCTCGCGGATCGCGCGGACTTCGTCGATCTCGATGGACCGCTGCTGCTCGCAAAGGATCGCGCGCACGGCCTGCGTTACGCGGGCTCCACCGTCTTCCCGCCCGAGCCCGCGCTCTGGGGCTGAAACCACGCGGCGACGGCAAGCGCGAGCCCGACAAGCGCAATCACGGACGAACCGAAAAAGGCATAGGCGCCGTAGCGCGCATAAAGCGGCCCGGCGGCAAAGGTCGCGAGCAGCATCGCGATACTGACCGCGGCCGACGAGAAGGTCTGCGCCCGTCCCTGTGCGCCCGCGCCGCCGCTTTCGCCCGCGACCGAAACCATGCCGAGAAACGTCGCGGTGAAGGTGAAGGCGTGCATCATCATCAGCGGCACAAGCAGGGCCTGCGGCGGATCGAGTGCGGTGAGCCCGAAGCGGATGATCGAGGAGACACCGCCGAGCATGATGAGCGCGATCGGCGAGAAGCGGCGCAACGCAATCGTCGCGAAATAGAACACCACCACTTCCGCCGCGACGCCGATGCCCCAGAGAAACCCGACCATGCTCGATGAAATGCCGCTCGCGCGCCAATGCACCGAGCCGAAAGCATAAAGCGCGGCGTGGCTCGCCTGCACGCAGGCCGCGGCACAGACCGCAAGCACCACGCGGCGGCTGATCTTCGGCGGCCTGCCCGCTTCCGACGCGCTCACCTGTTGCAGCCGCGGCATCATCTGTGCGGTGAGCGCGAACGCGACGAGCGACGCGGCAATCAGCCAGACGATGGAAGCCGGCGGCAGCACTTCGAGCGCGACGCCAAGCACGACATTGGCGGCGATGAAAGACACCGATCCCCAGAGTCGCGCGCGGCCGTAGTCGATGCCTCTCTCCCGCGCGAGCCGGACCCCGAAGGCATCAGTCAGCGGAAAGGCGGGGCCCCAGAAGATCGTCGCGAGCGCCACCAGAAGCAGCACCGACGCGGTGCCGGGCGCGAGCGCCATCAGCGCAAAAGCCGCCGCCGCGCCGAGCCCAAGCACCGCAAGAAAGCGCCGCGGCCTGCCGATCCGGTCCGAGAGGATTCCGGCAGCCGGGTTGGCGAGCAGCCGCACGCCCATCGGAATGCCGACAGCAAGACCGATCGCCTCGGGCGAAAAGCCCAGCGAAGCGAGGAAAACCGGGAAAAACGGCAGATAAAACCCCGGCGCGACGAACAGCGCGGCATAGACCGCCGCAAGGGTTCGCGAGCCCGTCGAACCGGCGAGCAAAGCGCTAGTGGGCTCCGAACCGGACAAAGGTTATCTTTCGTAAGTGATTCACGTTCATGGTCATCAAGGAATCAGCGCTTCTACCCGATCCGGACCTGAAATGCCGCTACCGCCCGCCCATCAGCCGATCTCCGAAACCGACTACGAAGCCATCGAAGCAGCGGTGAAGGAGACTGCGCGCGGCAGGTGGTTCCTCGACGAATACGCCTATCGCAACCGCAACGCCGACACCAAGCTCGTGCTCGACGCGATCCAGCGCCTGCAACGCTCGGTGCTCGGCGCCGACGCCCTTCCCGCACCCGCGCCGCAGGCACCGACGCTCGGCAAGGAACTGCGCGAGATCGAGCACACCGCGGACGAAACCCGCGCCGTGCTCTCGCAGATCGAAACCACGCGCCGGCGCGACGGCGACCTCGGCAAGGAACTCGACAACGTCGTCGCCGCGCAGACGCAGGCGATCACCGAAATCCTTTCCGACGCGGAGCGGATCGGCGAAATATCGGCAAGCCTGCGCGCGCAGGGCATCGGCGGAAATTATTGCGATCGTCTCGATGGGTTGTCGGCGCACATCAATACGGTCTGCGCGTTTCAGGACCTGACCGGGCAGCGGTCGCACAAGGTCGCGCTGGCATTGCGCGTGCTCGAAGCGCGCGTCGCCGCACTTGCAAAGCTCTGGCAGGTCCAGGCCGCCGCGGAACACGCCATGGAGCCGCATGCCGTCACGCTGGACGTTCCGGCGAAGGACGACGCGCTACCCAAGCAGGACGTTTCGATCGACCATGACGTGTTCTGGGAGGAGGCCGCCACCGCGCCGGTCCCGGAGCCGGCTCCATCCGTGCCCGCACAATCCATCGCGCCGGAAGCGGAAACGCAAACGGCGCCGCAAGCTGCGACGCCGTCTGCTCCGAAGCGGACCGAACTCGACAGGCTGACCTTCGACGAACGGCTCGCGCTGTTTACCTGACGCGAACTAGCGCGCGTTTCCGGTACAGAATTCCGTCAGCACGCGGCAGTCGTTGCCGCCGTCATTGCGGCAATTGCGCAATGCGCGCTGCGAACGCTCCTCGCGCGTGAAGCCGCTCACCCAGTTGATGATGACGTTCTTGGAATCCTCGTTGCGCGCAACGGCGACGCAGACGTTCTGGAACACGCGCAACACCTGACAGCCGCGGCTGTGCTTGCCGCATTCCTGCACCGCACGATCCTGCGCGACGTCGAGGCTATCGAAATTACGCGACGAGCCCCAGGCGCCGTCCGGCGCTACCGCAAAGGCACCATATCCCTGCGCCTGTGCGCCGGATGCGGCGCCAAGCACGAACAGAAAACCGAGAGCAAAGAAAAACTGCTTCACGCCAAAACGGGCCATAGCCTTCCCCATGGAGTTGATTTCGCGGGCGAGCCTAGAGGCGCGGCGGCCGGGCCGCAATATCACGCGCGATCAATAGCCGGTGATGGCACGGGCAAAAATTCCGGCATCGGCATTGCCGCCGGACAGCACCGCCACCGCGACCTTGCCGCGGACATCGAGCTTTCCGGCCAGGATCGCGGCAAGCGCGACCGCGCCGCCCGGCTCGACCACGAGCTTCAGTTCGCGGAAGGCAAAGGCCATGGCCGCGAGCACTTCCTCGTCGCTGGCGGATACCCCCTCGCCGCAAAGCGGCTTGGTGATCTCGAAGGTGATCCGGCCGGGATCGGCCATCAGGAGCGCGTCGCAGATCGAGCCGGTAATGCGTTCGTTCTTCTCGCGCCGGCCCGAGCGGAACGAGCGGGCATGGTCGTCGAACAGTTCCGGCTCCGCCGTCACCACCCGCGCCTGCGGATGACGCGACTTCACGGCAAGCGCGATGCCTGCCGCAAGCCCGCCGCCGGAGGCCGGCATGGTCACGATGTCGGGCGCCAGCGAAAGCGCGGAAAGATCGCGGGCGATCTCCAGTCCGATGGTGCCCTGCCCGGCGATCACATGAAAATCGTCGAACGGCGGCACCACCACCGCGCCGCGTTCGCTCGCAATGCGCCGCGCAATTGCATCGCGGTCTTCGGTCGCGCGGTCGTAAAGCACGACTTCGGCACCGTGCCCGCGGGTGCGCTCCTGCTTCACCTTCGGCGCATCCGACGGCATCACGATCACGGCCTGCACGCCTGCGAGCTTGGCGGCGAGCGCGACGCCTTGCGCGTGATTGCCCGATGAAAAGGCGACCACGCCGCCCTTGCGCTCGTCCGCGGTCAACCGGGAAATCCGGTTATAGGCGCCGCGGAACTTGAACGACCCGGTGCGCTGCAGCACTTCCGGTTTCAGGAACACGCGCCCGCCGGTTTTCTCGTCGAGCGCATCACAGCGCAAAAGCGGCGTACGCACGGCAACCCCTGCGAGCGCGCGCGCGGCATCTTCAATATCGGCAGCAGTCGGAAGCGATTGTGCAGGGTTCAGCATGGCCCGCGGAAACTATGCGTCCCGCGCGCCGCTGTCACGCCGCAGCTTTCGGATTCTGTTGCAAGGCTCCCATGCCGTTGGCACGACGCAGATTGCCGTAGAACTGCCGGGCACTTTCGGCCCATGAAAATTGCAGCGCATGCGCGCGGCATCGCTGCCGCGGAATGGCAAGCGCCGCGGTCGCCGCGCGGCGCAGATCGTCATGCAGGACGCCGGCGCCGGACTGGCCGATCACATCGAGAGGTCCGGCGACCGGAAAGGCGGCGACCGGAACGCCGCTGGCCAGCGCTTCCAGAAGCACGATGCCGAACGTGTCGGTCAGACTCGGAAACACAAACACATCTGCCGAAGCGAAATAGCGCGCGAGTGCCTCGCCTTGCTGCGCGCCGGAAAAATGCACGTCGGGATAGCGCGCGGAAAGAACCGCGCGCGCCGGGCCGTCGCCGACCACGAGTTTCGATCCCGGAAGATCGAGCGCAAGGAACGCTTCGATATTCTTCTCGACCGCAACACGGCCGGCATACAGAAAGATCGGCCGCGCAAACGCCAGCCGCTCCGCCTTGCCGGGATGGAACAGTTCCGCGTCCACGCCGCGCGACCATTGCATCAGATTTTGATAGCCCTGCGCCGCAAGGTCCTGCTCGAGCGACCGGGTCGAAACCATGGTCGCGGCCGCTGCCGCGTGAAATATCCGCAACAGCGAGGCAAGCGGCCATGCCGGCACCGGCAGCCGCGCGGAAAGATATTCCGGGAAGCGCGTGTGATAGCTGGTCGTGAAAGCGCGGCCCTGCCGGATGCAGTAGCGCCGCGCGAGCAGCCCGAGCGGGCCTTCGGTCGCGATATGGATGCAATCCGGCGCGGCGCGCCCGATCGCCTGCGCGACCTGAAACGGTGTCGCAAGCGCGAGGCGGATTTCGGCATAGCCGGGCATGGCGACCGAACGGAAACCCTGCGGCGTGAGATATTCCGCAGTGAATCCGAACGTCTCCGCATGCTTGCCGATTTCGGTCAGCGAGCGCACCACGCCATTGATCTGCGGATGCCAGGCGTCGGTGACGATCAGGACTTTTCTCATGCCGCGGCGGGGATGCCCTTGTCCGTTTCGACACGCAACGGCAGCAGGCCCGGCTGCAGCGGCGTCCAGGTCAGCAATTCGAAACTGCCGTCGGCATGTTCGGCAAGCGCGGTGCAGCTTTCGACCCAGTCGCCGCAGTTCATGTAACAGGTGCCGTAAAGATCGTGGATCGTGGCGTGATGGATGTGACCGCAGATCACGCCTTCGACGTTCTGCTTGCGCGCCTCCAGCGCCACCGCCTGCTCGAACTCGCCGATGAAGTTCACGGCGTTCTTCACTTTGTACTTCGCCCATTTGGAAAGCGACCAGTACGGGAAGCCGAGCTTGCGGCGGAAGAAATTGAAGTAGCGGTTCGCGGAGATCGCAAAATCATAGGCCCAGTCGCCGAGATAGGCGAGCCAGCGCGCGTTGCGCACCACGACGTCGAACACGTCGCCATGCAGCACCAGAAACTTGCGGCCGTCGGCCGCTTCATGGATCGCACTCTCCATGACCTCGATGCCGCCGAAATGCGTGCCGTAATAGTCGCGCAGGAATTCGTCGTGATTGCCCGGGATATAGATGATGCGCGCGCCCTTGCGCGCCTTGCGCAGCAGCTTCTGCACCACGTCGTTATGCGCCTGCGGCCAGAACCACGACGAGCGCATGCGCCATCCATCGACGATATCGCCGACGAGATAGATCACGTCCGCATCGTGGTCGCGCAGGAAGTTGAGGAAGAGATCGGCCTGGCAGCCGCGCGAGCCGAGATGCACGTCGGAGATGAAGAGGGTGCGGAATTTCCGGCCGGCAGCGGGGTCCGTGTCTCCGGAATTGTTCTGGAAGGATACCGGGATCTGCAACATGGCGCCCGAGTAACCGATTCAGACAACACTTATGTGACGAAAGCCGCCCCCCGCGTCACGCAAGATCAGACAAACAGAACCGCGATCGAAAGCACGAGAATTGCGGCAAGCGTGTAGTTGAAGATACGTCGTTTCCGCGCGTCCTTCAGCATCGCGGCAATCGCAACACCGAACAGGCACCACAGCACCAGCGATGGGAAAGTCACGGCCACCGAAGCAAGCGTGAAGATGCCGACTTCCCGGAAGAACGCGTCGGCCGGAAGACCCGGCGTCGTGAAGGCGGCAAGCGCACCGAGCGCGATCGACCAGGCTTTCGGATTGAGCCACTGAAAGAAGAACGCCTCGAAGAAGCCGACCGGCCGCGCGGTTCCCGCCGACTGCGGAGCATTGGCGCGCACCAGCTTCCACGCGAGATAGAGCAGGAACGCAGCCCCCACATAGCGCATCGCGTTGTGAAGCCACGGCAGAACCTTGAAAAGTTCGCCGAGCCCGAGCCCTAACGCCGCCAGCATCAGCGGATAGCCGACGGAAACGCCGAGCATCTGCGGCAGCGTTTTCCGGAATCCGAACGTCGCCCCCGACAAGGTCGAGATCGTGTTGTTCGGCCCCGGCGTGATGGCGCCGGCCAGCGAAAAAAGTGTGAATGCGAGCAGTTGTTCGGGCAAAGCCGGCGCTCTTTGCCACAATGGCGAGGTACGCGCCATGCGGCGCTGCGCATTGCAGGGCCCCGTATTTTCCTTTTAGCTGCCACCCGAATTTCTACGAGGCCGCATTGACGCTCAATCCACACACGCTGGAGATTCTGGGACACCTCGCGGCGGCGTGGCTCGCGGGCAGCCTGATCGGCCTCGAGCGCAGCTTTCGCGGCAGACCGGCCGGCTTCCGCACCCACGCGCTGGTGTCATTGGCCTCCGCGCTTCTGATGCTGATTACCGCCTATCCGCAGGACTGGCTTCCCGCCGACGCGCGCAGCGCCGGCGTCAACACCATCCTCGATCCGCAGCGCATGGCCCAGGGCATCATGACCGG
>JAEZFA010000129.1 GCA_023417665.1 Pseudomonadota bacterium
GTTCAGCGTGTCGAAGATGGTTTCGACCAGCACGATGTCCGCGCCGCCTTCGACCAGCGCCTTGGTCTGCTCGTAATAGGCTTCCGCAAGCTCGTCGAAAGACGTCGCGCGGAAACCCGGATTGGACACGTCGGGCGAGATCGAGGCGGTGCGATTGGTCGGCCCGAGCGCACCGGCGACGTAGCGCTTGCGGCCGTCTTCCTTTTCGACGATCAGCGCCGCTTCCTTGGCGAGCTTCGCGCCCATGAAATTCAGTTCGTGAACGAACTCTTCCATGCCGTAGTCGGCCTGCGCGATGCGCGTGGAAGAAAACGTATTCGTCGAGCAGATGTCCGCACCCGCGCGGAAATAGGCGAGCGAGATATCGCGGATCGCTTCCGGCTTCGAGATGTTCAGAATGTCGTTGTTGCCGCGCACTTCGCGGTTCCAGGCATCGAACCGCGCGCCGCGATAGCCCACCTCATCGAGGCTGAGCGCCTGAATCATCGTGCCCCACGCGCCATCCAGCACGAGGATGCGATCCTTCGCGAGCTCGCGAAGCTCGACTTCCAACGCCGACGTCTGCAATTTCCTGGTACTCATTACTTTTATTCCATTACGCCGCGGCAGCGCTCGTCTCGGGCCGGATGCCGAGCAGATGGCAGATCGCGAACACGAGTTCAGAGCGGTTCAATGTGTAGAAATGAAACTCGTTCACGCCGCGCTGCCGCAGGTCGTTGACCTGCTCGGCCGCGACCGTCGCGGCAACCAGCCTGCGCGTTTCGGCATCCTTCTCCAGACCGGCAAAACGATCGGCCAGCGAATTGGGTACATGCGAACCGCACATTTCAGCGAACTTCTTCACCTGCGCGAAATTCAGCACCGGAATGATGCCCGGCACGATCGGAATATTGATGCCGCGCGCGCGCACACGATCGAGATAGCGGAAATAGAGATCGTTGCCGAAGAAGAACTGCGTGATCGCACGCGTCGCACCCGCATCGACCTTGCGCTGCAGGAGATCGAGCTCCGCTTCGAGCGAAGCGCTGTCGGGATGCTTCTCGGGATAGGCCGAAACCGAGATTTCGAAATTGCCGATCTTCTTAATACCCGCGATCAGTTCGGGGCTGCCTTCATAGCCGCCGGGATGCGGCTCGTATTTCGTACCCGCCCCCGTCACCGGATCGCCGCGCAAGGCCACGATGTGGCGCACGCCGGCGTCCCAATAATCCTGCACGACCGAATCCGTTTCCGCCTTGGTCGCGCCGACACAGGTGAGATGCGCGGCCGGCACCAGCGCCGTCTCGCGCACCATGCGCGCGATCGTGCCATGCGTGCGTTCGCGCGTGGAGCCGCCCGCGCCATAGGTCACGGAGACGAAGCGCGGCTTCAACGGCGCGAGACGCGCAATCGAATCCCACAGCGTTTTTTCCATTTCCGGCGTCTTCGGCGGAAAAAATTCGAACGAGACCTGAATATCGTTACGCATCAGGCAACCTCCCTGCCTTCACCCGCAAGCACGATGCGCGGGTCACGCGCCGACCAAACCGAGACGGTGAGCGCGTTTTCGTTTTTCTTTTCGGGGATCAGCATCCGGTGCCGGTCGAATTCCAGACCGGCATCCTGAAGCCACTGTTCGACCACCTCCGGCGAAAAACCCAGGCGCCGGTGCGCATGTTCGTCGCGGAGAAATTCGAGTTGATGCGGCGCGAAGTCGACCACGACCAGCCGGCCGCCGGGACGCAAAACCCGCGCGGCTTCGCGCAGGGCCCGCGCGCCATCATCAAGATAATGCAGCACCTGATGCAGCACGATGCCGTCGAAGGAGTCGCGCGGGAACGGCAGATTGTAGAGATCGCCCTGCCGCACCGAACAGTTCTTCAGGCCCGCCTTGTCGAGATTGGCGCGTGCGAATTGCAGCATCTCCGGGTTGAGGTCGATGCCGACGCCGCGGGAAATTTCCTGACCGAACAGTTCGAGGATTCGCCCCGTCCCGGTACCGAGATCGAGCAATGCATTGATCGGCTTGCCGGCGAAAGCGTCGCGCACCGCCGCCTCGACCGCAGCTTCCGAGACATGGAGCTTGCGCAACTCGTCCCAGCGCGCGGCGTGCTTGCGGAAATAAAGCTGCGCCGACGACTGCCGCGCGGCCCGCACCTGCGCGAGCCGCTCGCGGTCGCGCTCGAAAATCGGATCGGAAGGATCGGCAAGCGCCAGGATGGCATCCGCCAGCGGCGCGCCCGCACCTTCGCTCGCGCGGCGATAAAATGCCCAGCTTGCTTCGCGAAAGCGCTCGACAATTCCGGCTTCGGCCAGCAACCGCAAATGGCGCGAAATGCGCGGCTGCGACTGCCCGAGAATATCGGTCAGGTCCGAAACCGTGAGTTCCGCCTGGTCGAGCAACGCGAGCAGGCGCAGCCGGGTATCCTCGGCCGCGGCCTTGAGTCCGCCGAGCAGCGTATTGAAGTTCGAAGGCACTCTTTTGCGAACCACGGAAAAACCGTCTCCAAGCGTGGGGCCAAGCCCATCGCCCACCACATAAAGATATCTTTATGTCATTAAATACGGCTGTGCAAGCGCCCGATCCCGCACTGGCGTAACGCCCGGAAAGGCTTGTATTTTCGGGACCCGGCGGACCCCTGAAGCGCAATCCATGAACACAGTCCCGAGCCAGACGATTCCCGCGGAGAGTGTCTCGCTACCGCCGAAGGCTCGCGATCTGCGGCTCGATTTCTTTCGCGGTCTCGCGCTCTGGCTGATCTTCCTCAATCACATCCCGTCGAATTTCGTCGGCTGGTTCACGACCCGCAATTTCGGGTTCTCGGACGCCGCCGAAATGTTTGTCTTCATCTCCGGCTATACCGCCGCCTTCGTCTATGGCCGCGTGATGATCGAGCGCGGCTTCACGGTCGCCGGCGCACGCATTCTCAAGCGCGCCTGGCAGATCTACGTCGCCTTCATTTTCCTGTTCATGATCTATCTCGCGCAGATTTCCTGGGTCGCAGCTCGCTTCGAAAACCCGCTTTACATCGAGGAAATGAATCTGCTGCATTTCCTGCAGCGGCCGGAGATCGTGATCGTCGAAGCGATGATCCTGCGCTTTTTGCCGGCGAACGTGGACGTGCTGCCGCTTTACATCGTGCTGATGCTGTTCTTCCCGCTCATCCTCTGGATGCTGCTGCGCGCGCCGAACATCACGCTCGGGCTGTCGTTCATTTTCTATGTCGCAGCCTATCTGCAAGGCTGGAACCTGCCGGGCTATCCGCAGGATAAAGTCTGGTTCTTCAGTCCCTTTGCCTGGCAGTTTCTGTTCGTCGCCGGTGCCTGGTGCGGCATCGGCTGCGTGCACCAGATCGACGGCATCCTGCGCTCGACCTGGTTTCTGGTCCTGGCCGGCACTTATCTGTTTCTGGCCGGCGGCCTCCAGCTTGTGACCAACCTCACGGCCAACCTTTCGATCAACCTCGACTGGCCGGACTGGCTCCTGATCTTCCCGCTGGACAAGACCCACCTGAGCCCGCTCCGACTGCTTCACTTTCTGTTGCTGACCGCCATGGTCGTCCGCTTCGTCCCGGCGGACGCCGCGTTTTTGCGGCACCGCTGGGCACGGCCGCTGATCATCTGCGGCGAGCATTCCTTGGAAATCTTCTGTTTCGGGGTATTTCTGTCGTTTACCGCCCATATCCTGATGATCGAAATCTCCAGCCGGGTCGGGTTCCAGGTCCTCATTAGCTTTGGGGGCATTCTGGCCATGGTGGCTCTTGCGGCCGTTATGACGTGGTATAAAAAGCTGCAAAGCCGGGCGCCCAAGACTCTGGCAGTTTCCTAATGCGTGCCTCAGGGGGGCCTATGCAGGCCAAGGCGATCGGGGCGGTGCTTCTTCCGCTCCTGCTATTTTCCGGAATGGCGTCCGCGCAGGATCAACGCTGCGAGGCTCCGGATGCTTATGTCGAACCCTATTTCAAGGTTTCGAACGCGGCGCTGAAGCTGCGATCCACAAAAGATCTCGAGATTCTCATCGTTTCCAGCGCACCGTCGCAGACGCGGCTGGGAGACAAGCTGCGCACCTATCCGGCGTTCATGGAAAACGCGCTGAAGGAACAGCTTCCGAATTATACGATCCGCGTCGCGGTCCACAGCGAAGCGCGCAAGACCCTGAAAGAAATTCTTGCCGGCTTGCCGCGTGCGCTTGAGAAGTACAAGCCCGCGCTCGTGATCCTCCAGACCGGCACGGTCGAGGCCATCGTCGGTGTTGATCCCGACAAATACGAGCGGAAGCTGGAAACCTTCATCGAAACGGTGCGCAAGACCGGAGCCGATGTCATTCTCATCAATCCGCAGTTCAGCCCGCGCCTGTCCTTCGTGACCAATTCCGGCGGCATGAACGACCGCATTCGCCGCGTCGCCGCCTATTCGGATACGCCGCTCTTCAACCGCTACGACATCATGCGGCACTGGAGCGAGAACGAAGCTTTCGATTTCAACGCAATCAAGAACAACGGCACCTACGAGGCCGTGCATCGCTGTCTCGGACAACTGCTTGCCGAATTCGTTTCGCGCGCAGCTTCCTTTTCGGAGTTAGCAAAGCTGCCGCAATGACCGCTCGCACTTTCATGCTCATCGCGGGCACGCTGCTCGCTACGATTTCTGCGGCTTCGGCCGACCCGGTTCCGCCGCTCCCCTGCGCGCCGGCTTCGGAATATACGCGCCTCTCCGGCCCGCTCTCGCGCGTCGGCGAGCGGATCGCGAATCGCGAGCCCGTTACGATCGTCGCCATGGGTTCTTCATCGACCGCAGGGGTCGGCGCCTCGTCGAGCGACCACAACTATCCGAACCAGCTCTTGAAACGCCTGCGGGCGCGCTTTCCCGGCGTAGAATTTCGCATGGTGAACCGCGGCATGAGCGGCGCGGTCGACAAGGAAATGCTCGCCCGTTTCGAGCAGGACGTGCACGCCGCCCGGCCCGACCTCGTGCTCTGGCAGGTCGGCACCAATGCGCTGCTGAACTCGGACGGCATCACCAAGGAAGGCGACGTCATGCGCGACGGGTTGCGCCGCCTGCGCGCGATCGGCGCCGATGTCGTGCTGATCGACCCGCAATACGCTCCGAAGGTGCTGAAAGACCCCGACGCCGAGCCCATGGTCGAACTGATCCGCACCATCGCCCGCGAGGAAGGCGTGCCGGTCTTCCGCCGCTGGGCGCAGATGAAGCACTGGCGCGAAGTCCGTCACATCCCCTTCGAGACGTTTCTCTCGCAGGATCTTTTCCACATGAACGACTGGAGCTACGCCTGCTGGGCGGAAGCGCTATCCGGTGCGATTTCATGGGCGGCTACCCAGCCGAACTACCAGTTCGCCGGTCAACCGCGACCGTAAGCTCGCTATCGCTTTTCCGGTTTCAGAATGAAGCACGTTGTCGTGGCGTGCGCATAAAGTTTCCCGTCCGGCCCCATGAAGCGGCCCTCTGCGATCGCCGTGCGCGCGCCGGAATGGATCACCTTTCCTTCCGCGCGCAACCTGCCGGTCTTCGCCGTAATGCCGCGCACGAAGTTCAGCTTCAGTTCCAGGGTCGTATAGCCGGTCCCTGCGGGAAGCATGGTCTGCACTGCACAGCTCATGGCGGAATCCATCAGCGTCAGCGCGACCCCGCCATGCACCGTGCCGATCGGGTTGTAGTGAAACTCCTTCGGCTCGATTTCGAACGCGACAAATCCCGGCTCAACCACGGTCAGGGCGTAGCCGAGCACGTCGGTGATCGGCGGAGGTGGAATCTCGCCATCCCTGATCTTCCGCAGAAACTCGATGCCGGGGATGGTCAGCATCAGGTTCGCGCTTACCGCCGGATCCTTCCAGGTAAATGTTCTCGTGCGTTCCGAGACTTCCGCGCCGGCATCCATCGTCCATCCCCCGGAATATGAGTATATTGACTTATGCGTATATGCGCTGATTATGAGCGTATATACGCTTTTGTCCAGATAGGAGCAGGCATGCCGAAACGCGACGACGTCCACCGCTGCGCCTGCACCATCCTGCGGCAGGCGGCCCGGGTCGCGACACAGCATTTCGACCGCGCGCTCGCCTCGAGCGGATTGCGGATTTCCCAGCTCTCGGTGCTGTCAACACTGCGCCATGTCGGACCGAAGTCGATTAACGAACTCGCCGAGATCATGGTGCTCGATCGCACCACGCTCGGCCGAAACCTGCGGCCGCTGGAGCGTGACGGCTTGATTGCCGTGCAAAGCGACCGGCAGGACCGGCGTCTGCGCAAACTGGCGCTCACCAAAAAGGGCGAAAAGGCCGCGATCCGCGCAATCGACAATTGGGCGGACGCACAGACCAGTTTTGAAAATGCGCTCGGCATAGAAAACGCCATTGCACTTTCCAAACTGCTCCGGCAGGTCGTAAACGCAGAATACAAGAACGAAATCACAGCGAGGAAAGAATGAGCGGGTTGCAAATTGTCGGAACGGCGCTGTCGAACTTTGTCCGCACCGCCCGCATGGCAGCGCGGGAGAAAGGCGTTGCTTACGAACTGATCGAAATCAATCCGCGCACCGATGCTGCGCGAGCACTACACCCCGGCGGCATGGTGCCAAGCATGAAACACGGCGACCGCACGCTGTTCGAGAGCCGCGCCATAACGCGCTACATCGACGAGGCCTTCGACGGGCCGCCGCTGATGCCGCGCGATCCTTGGGCGGCGGCGCAGGCAGAACAGTGGCTCGCATATATCGCAACGTCGGTGGATAAGGCCGTGATCCGCGAGCTCATCTACGCGCACTTCTTTCCGGCGACCCCCGATAAATCTCCGGACCGCGCGATCATCGACCGCGCCGCAAAGCGGATCGAACGGCAGTTCAACGCGCTCAATAATGCGGTGGAGCAGACCGGATTTCTCACCGGTGATTTCTTCGGGCTTGCCGACATCTATGCCATGCCGATCCTCGGTCAGTCGCGTGCGACCCCGGAAGGAAAGGAAGCCATGGCGAAAGCGCCTTCGCTGCTCGCCTACTACGAAAAGCACAAGACGCGACCGAGCTTTGCGGAAACCGCGCCGCCGCGGTGGAAGTAAATCTGGTCGCTTATGTCATCCCGGACGCGCCGTACCGCGCGATCCGGAAATGACAACACGAATTTTACCGCGTAAACTTCTTGTACTTGATGCGATGCGGAATGTCCGCCGCCGCGCCGAGGCGGCGCTTCTTGTCGGCCTCATAGTCCTGGAAGTTGCCCTCGAACCATTCGACGTGGCTGTCGCCTTCAAACGCAAGGATGTGCGTCGCGATGCGGTCGAGGAAGAAGCGATCATGGCTGATGATGACCGCGCAGCCGGCAAAATTTTCGATCGCGTCTTCGAGCGCCCGCAGCGTATCGACGTCGAGATCGTTGGTGGGTTCGTCCAGCAGCAGCACGTTTGCGTGCGAGCGCAGCATCTTCGCCAGGTGAACGCGGTTGCGCTCACCGCCGGAGAGTGAACCGACCTTCTTCTGCTGGTCGCCCCCCTTGAAGTTGAAGGCCGAGACGTAAGCGCGGCTGTGCATTTCCTTGGCGCCGAGCTTGATGATCTCGTCGCCGCCGGAGATTTCTTCCCAGACGTTCTTGTTGCCGTCGAGCGAGTCGCGGCTCTGGTCGACATAGCCGAGCTTGACGCTGTCGCCGATCCTGATTTCGCCGCTGTCGGGCTTTTCCTGACCCGTGATCATGCGAAACAGCGTGGTCTTGCCCGCGCCGTTCGGCCCGATCACGCCGACGATGCCGCCCGGCGGCAGCTTGAAGTTCAGGTTCTCGATCAGGAGAGAATCGCCAAAGCCCTTGGTGAGATTCTCGGCGTCGACCACGTTCTGGCCGAGACGCTCGGCCACCGGAATGATGATCTGCGCGGTCTGCGGTGCCTTGTCGTTCTGCTTCGCGACCAGTTCGTCGTAGCGCTGGAAACGCGCCTTGCTCTTGGCCTGCCGCGCCTTCGGCGACGACTGAATCCATTCGCGTTCGCGTTCGATTGCGCGCTGCCGCGCCTCTTCCTCGCGGCCTTCCTGCTCGAGCCGCTTCTGCTTCTGCACGAGCCAGGACGAGTAGTTGCCCTCATAGGGGATGCCGCGGCCGCGATCGAGTTCGAGAATCCAGCCGGTCACGTTGTCGAGGAAGTAGCGGTCATGGGTCACGATCAGCACCGCGCCTTTGTATTCGCGCAGATACTGTTCGAGCCAGCTCACCGTCTCGGCGTCGAGATGGTTGGTCGGTTCGTCGAGCAGCAGGATGTCCGGCTCTGACAACAAGAGCTGGCACAGCGCGACGCGGCGCCGCTCACCGCCGGAAAGGTTGTTCACGTCCGCATTGTCTTCGGGGCAACGCAATGCGTCCATCGCGAGATCGACCTGCGCGTCGAGATCCCAAAGCCCCTTGGCTTCGATCTCGTCCTGCAGCTTCGCCATCTCGTCGGCGGTCTCGTCGGAATAGTTGGCGGCGATCTCGTTATATCGATCGAGGAGTGCCTGCTTGTTCGCGACGCCGAGCATGACGTTCTGACGAACATTCTTCGCGGGATCGAGCTGCGGTTCCTGCGGCAGATAACCGACCTTCGCGCCTTCGGCTGCAAAAGCCTCGCCGGTATAATCCTTGTCGGTTCCCGCCATGATGCGCATGAGCGTCGACTTGCCGGCGCCGTTGACGCCGAGCACGCCAATCTTCGCGTTCGGATAAAAGGAGAGATAGACGTTATCGAGGACCTTTTTCCCGCCGGGATAGGCCTTCGACAACCCGATCATCTGATAGACATATTGCCAGGACGCCATGCGTGGCCCGCGCTCCGTTTCATCGTTGCTGGGAGTTCGCCGGCTATGTAGCGAGCGGGGACCGCTTCGGCAAGGACGGCCCCTCGTGATCAGCCGTAGCGATGCGGCTTCTGCATGTGCCCGCCCTGGTTCGGGGATTCTCCCTTCGTGGGACGGTCGGGCGAATCGTTATCCGGCGTCAGCGCGGGTTGCGGCCGCAGGCTTTTCTCCTGTGCGGGCCCCGCCGACGAAGGTGCTGCCGGCGCCGGGACCGCAGCAGGCACCTCGATCTTCGCCTGCCCGGCGCGGAACATCGTGAGTTTTCCGGTCGCAAAGAGCAAAGCCGCCGCGCCGAAAAGACCGATCGCGATTCCGAGCAGTAGTTTCGCGGGCGACCACCGTCCCGATTTCGCGGAGTCGTTGATGCCGGCCGATTGTGCCGAGGGCGCTGGCGCCGGCGTGCGCTGTTCCACGGCAGGCGCCGCCGGCGCAGGCTCCGCCTGTTGCGGAATCGGCGCAGTCGCGGTCGTCGTCACCGGCGCGGTTTTCGCCGCTTCGCGATCACCCGTGCCCGTCAGCCGCGTCGCGGCCGGCGCTTCTTCCGCAATCGCGACCACCAAGGTCGCGTTGTCCTGATAGTTGCGGTTCTTGCCGATGCCGTCGACCGCCTTGATCAGGCCGTCGGCAATCGCGCCTGCGCCGCGCGGCAGCAGGATCCGCACGAAATTCTGAATCTGCACCATGGTCAGCGTTTCGAGCCCGTCGCTCGAAAAGATCAGCACGTCGCCGGGCAGGATCTTGCGGCTTGCGATCTGCGGCGCGTGACCGAAGTCCTCGAGGCCGCGGCCGAGCACGGCAATCGTGATCGAGTCGCGCCCTTTGCGCGTCATCACATCGCGCCACAGATCGGGATCACCGGAGCCGAGCGCCTCGCGATCGGCGATTTCCATATAGGAATGGTCCGCGTTGACGCGATGCAACTCGTCGTCGCGATAGCGCAGGATCAGCGAGTCGCCGATGCTGACGAAGCACATCTCTCCGTCATGGACATGACCCGCGACCAGCGTCGCGCCCATGTCCTTCAGACCCGGCTCCTTGTCCTGCGCGTCGGACACCGCCTGATTGGCGGCGCTGAGCGACGCCTTGAGACGATTCTCGCATTCACCCGACGCTGCGAAATAGGTCTTCACGAAAGTATCGGCCGTGATCGCGCTCGCGACGTCGCCACCGTAATGGCCGCCGATGCCGTCGGCCACCAGAACCAGACCGCCGCCCGAAAGCGTGACGCCGGCGTCGCTCGCCGCGATCTCCCCGGCGTCGCCACCTTTCGCGTCATACACGCGCCAGGCATCTTCTTGCGTATCCTTGCTGCCACGGATCGCGCGGGCAGCGGCCTGAAACTTCATTTCATGTCATCCCAGTTAAAGTCCGCGCCGCAAAGCGGCACGAAGCGCAGCTTGGTCTCGCCGATGGTCACGATATTTCCCGCTGCCATCAGCATCGGCGTCAACACGGCTTCCTCGTTCAGATAGACGATGTTCGCCTTGCCGCCGTGATTGATATGGAACGTCCCGCGCTTGGGCTCGAAGGTGATGAAGGCGGCACCTTCCGCGGAGATCGCGGGATCGCCGAAATTGAGCGAGATCCGCTGGTTCGCGTTGCGCCCGACACTGTTCATGCCGGCGCGAATGTTTACCGCGCTTCCACGTCCGGGACCGCCGACCACCACGAGCCAGCCGACGACCGGATCGAAGCCACCGGTTTCCTTCTCGGCCATCTGCGACTGCGCCGTGCCGCTATAGCCGCGGATTTGCGTGGCGCCGGAAGAACCGCCGCCGATGTCATGCTGCATCATCGGCGTCGGGGTCGGAGCCGACGAAGGCACCGGTTTGGGCTCCGCCGATTCGCGCATTGCATCCGGCTTGCCCGCGGGCCGCACCTCGCGAATACGGGTCGGTGCCGAGGAGCCGTCGTCATTGTTTCCGTTTGCCATGTTCCTTCACCCTGTGCGTTGTTTGTGCCAGCGGCTGCTGTCACGGGCATCGCGAAACAGGAAGCCGTAGTTTCCCGTGCCCAGCTTGACTACATCACCGTCGGCAATCCTCGAAAAATCCCGTGCGATCCCGTTGATGAGAACCGGGTTCGGTTCGGTCCGGTAGGTCCTCGAGCGGTTGACGATCTGAAACGAACCGTCGTCGCCGACTGAAATCTCCGCGTGATGACGCGACACACTGAGCTCCTGCGCGTCCGTGACCACATCATTGTCTCGCTCGCGCCCGATGGCAATGCGCGCCTTGTACATTGCGACCGTACCGGGATCGCCGTTGAATTCGAGCCAGGCCAGCGGCGACGGCGCGCGGATCACGGTGGGCGATGCCGGGACCTGCGCCGGTGCAAGTTGGGGCGCTTCCGGCTCCGTCATCGGTTCACCGGACAGAATCTTCGGCGTGGGTGCCGGCGAAGGTAACTGCGCCTCCGGCACCGCGGCAACCGCCCCGCGCCGCCGTGCGCGGCGCCAGGCGAACCCGGTGACCAGAAAGCCAAAGAGCACGATCGCAATTCCGGCGAGGACGGCAGCGGTCCGCGTAAGGTCCTCGATGACCCAGGCCAGCGCCCGGCTGAAGAAGCCCTCCCCGGTCATCGGGCTTGAGGGATCGGCCACCCCGCTGTTCGGCCCCGCAATGCCGGGACGCAGCAGCACCACGAACGAGGTCGTCGCGCCTTGCGGATGCCGAAGCGACACTTGCAAGGCCGGCGGCACGCCGCGGGCGAGCGCTTCGGCTTCGATGATGACGCCCGCCTGCAGGCGGGCAAGAAACTCGTTGCGGTTACGCGGTGTCAGCGCGCGTTGCGGCCCCGGCGTCTCGAAGAAAAATCCGCGCGTCTCCGCGGAAAGCCGCCGCAGCGATTGCAGATTGCGCACGTCGGCCTGCCGTTCGTAATAGCCGATGGTCACGATGCGAACGTTCTGCCGGTTCGCTTCCTGCACAACCTGATTGTGACGATAGGCGGTATCGTCGAAGCTGCCGTCGGATACGATCACCAGCACCTTGCGCGGCGCTTCGATTTGCGCGAGCCGCTGCACCGCCTCGAGCGAAAGCCGGTAAAGTTCGCTGGTCCGCTCGCCGGCGCGCACCCGGTCGAGCGCTGCCGCGACCAGTTTTCCTTCGCCGGTGAAATCCTGAAGGATGTCGAGTTTGGTATCGAAAGCCGCGACCGCAACCCGCTCCTTCGGCGCCACATGAAAGAACAGTTCGGCAAGATCGCGCGTTGAGCGCCGGATTGCGTCGGCACGCGCCGGATTGCTTCGATCCACCAGCAGCAGATAGGCCGTCTCGTCGTCCTCATGCATGTAGGGCCGGAACGAGGCGGTCCAGACATTGGCCGGATTGTCGCGTTCGCTGATCTCGATACCGGTCACGGCGATCGCATCGGTATAGCGAACGTCGCAACGCAACGTCGGGCGCGGACCGGCGCGATTGCCCCGGCACGACACCGTTCCGTCCGGGACCCCGCGCAACAGCCGCACATCCTCGATCGTCGTCGCGATGTTGTCGCGCGCGGTCGTCGCGGGCGTGAACTGTTGGGTCTGCGAATAAGCGGGAGCCAGACCCGCCGGGAGCGCGAGCCAGGTGCCGGCAACGAGCACCAATAGCCACTCCCGGCGGAAAGCTCTCACATCCTACCCCATTCGCCGCTCTTGAAACGCCAGCGGATCATGAAGATTTGTATGAACCCGAGCACGGCGATGAAGGACGGAATGAACACGAGCATGAAGTGCAGCGTGTAGATGAAATAGCTCTCGGTCGCATGAAGCTGCGAGCGTGGCCGCGAGAAATCGAGCACGCCCCACCACACGAGACCCAGCACGATCACGAACTCGATGATCGAAAAGAAGAACTGGAACGCGAACGGCCAGTCTCGTTCCCAGCGGAACTGCTGAATGTAGAAATACACCGGATCAAAAATGAGCCCGACGATCAGCAGAAGCGACAGAATCTGAAACGGCAGAATGTCGTAATGCAACCCGATCACGGGCAGACGCGGACTGTCGGGTCCGGCCACGAACAGCGAGAACAGAAACGTAATCGGCACGCCGATCCAGAGGAAAAGCAGAATTCTGGTCGCCCAGCGCCCTTTGAGTGTCGGTACCATTCAAACCCCCAGCAAATATTGCAATGTGGTCACGAAACCGCGCCGCCTTAAGGCCGCGCGTTCGTGCACCATTTGATCCATTGCGAGAAAGAGCGCAGCGGCCCGAACAGAGAAATGTTCGGCGCACCGAGCACCGCCATATGATCGACCGAACGCAGCGCGGAATATTGCATGCCGAGGAACGTATCGACGCCCGGCTGCGGACCGCCGAGCGTGATCTGCCCCGCCGCATAGGCGCGGCCGCTTCCGTTTCTCAGCGCCGCGATCTCGAAATCGGGCGTCACGAAGATGCCGCCGATCTTTCCGCCGCCGACACCGAGATTCCGCGGCAGCTTGTAGGTCTCCGCAAGATCGCGCAGCAGCGGCGAATGCGTGATGTCCCCGATCAGTCCCGTGCAATCGACGACGTAATCGGCGACCACCTCGACCGGCGGCTGATTGCGCTGGGCCTTCAGCCGCATTTGAATCTTCGGGCCCTGATCGGTCTTGACGAGTTCGAGCGTCTCGAAATGCCCGAACACCGGCTTGTACCAGCCGTCACCAAGCCCGAGTTGAATAATGTTGCGCCAGTCGCGGCGATCGGCCGTCGTGGTGCCGCCGAGCGCCTCGTAGATCTTCACGCGTTCTTCCGGCGTGGCGCGTTCGGTCTCGCGCAGCAGCTGCCCGCCCCAGCAGGCTTTCGGCCAATTGAAGGCCTGGTTCTCGATGTGGTTGTAGACGTAACGCTGCGCGCGCTTGTAGCGGTAGCCTTCGTTCCTTGCGATCGGATTGCGCATCTGGTGGACGATGGTGATGCCCTTGTTCTTGACCCGGGCTTCGTACAGACGCTGGATGATGCGCGAGGCGACGATCCCGCGGCCGCGGACGACGATGGTCGCCGGAGCGGGATTGCTCTCGATATTCCGGTAAACGACCTCGTGATTTTCATAGGCGTTGAACACGCGCGCTTCCTCGGGAAAGCGCGCCTTGAACGCCCGCAGATCCTCGGTGAAACGCGTGGCCGGATAGCCGGTGGCGATATGCAGGAATTTTCCGATCATCACGCGCTCACGGATGCCCGCGCGCGCCTGGTCTTCGGGCACGCGATAGGCAACCGCATAGCGTTCGTCATTGGTCTTGCGAATGCCGAGCACGCGGCCGGAGACGAACATCTCGCGCCAGCCGATGCGCTCGGCTTCCTTGTCGATCGACTTGAAGACTTCGCCGGAACGCGGCGTGAAAGTCTGCGCGAGCGAGGCTTCGCCGAATACCTGGAAGATGTGCTTGATGCCGCTGAAGCGGAACTCTTTCAGGTCCTTCCAGGTTTCGCGGCTCGCATAACCGGGAAAGCCCCAGATATTGTCCGGCGTCGACAGCGAGTTGGAACGCAGCCGCTCATGCGGCGGAATCTGCGAATTGCGACAGAGGCGCTGATAGTTCGCATAAGGAATGACGTCGTCGCCGATCGCCCGGATTTCTCCGGTGCTGACGCCGAACACGCGCAGGTGATCCGCCCAGACGAAACTGCCGAGACCCGCGCCCACCGCAAGATAGGTCGTCTCGCCGGCGAAATATTCGCTCGCCTTGATTTCCTGCGCCGAAACGATCTCGTTCTTGAAAATATTGCGCGGGAACCGGGTTTCGTCGGGCGCATTCGCCGCGTTCAGCGCGATCTCGATCGACTGTCCCCGCGGCGCAGGCGCCGCCGGCGCGGACGACGCGTGCCGGACGAAATTGCCTTGGTTGCATTGTCCTGCGGGACGTTCACGCGCGTCTCGGCCGAAGTCTGCGGCACCAGATGGATCTCGAACTGCGCGATCCGGATCGGCAGCGCGCCGTCCCACGGCGAAGTATCGACTTCGGAGTCGCCGATATAAGTGCGGTTGGTGCTGCCGCGATCGGAAACGGCAATGCCGTCTTCCCGCACCAGCATCCAGGCATGATGCTTCGACACTTCCGGCGTTTCGAGCACGATCTGGTTATCGGCATTGCGGCCGATGGCATAGTCGCCGGGTTCCGGCAGCGAGATGCGTTCGACCCGCTTCAGCGGACCTTCGCCGCGCTGATAGATGTCCAAAAGAATAGGAAACTTGACCATCATGTTCTTCCTCAGCGCTTCTTCCGGACGAGCGCGATTTCGGTGACGCCTTCGGTAAGCCTGTGCCCGCACCAGCGGCAGTTGCCGTGCGGGTCATAAGGATTCAGGAGGCGGCAGGTGTGATTGTGGCACCGGCTCGCCTTCATGTCGGGTAACAAGATGTCGACCGGCACGCCGCCGACGCTCACAACGTCGAGAGGACGCAGGTCGAGCTGCATGCCGGCCTTCACGTCGGTGTGGTTATTGACGATGACCGGGGTGCCGCTGTCGGCGGCCGACTTGACCACCCCCAGCT
>JAEZFA010000114.1 GCA_023417665.1 Pseudomonadota bacterium
CATGTAGAGCATGCCCTCGACGCCGTTGATCTGTTCCTCGATCGGCGCAACCACCGTGGTCGCCACCGTCTCGGCGTTGGCGCCCGGATACTGGCCGGAGACGTTGATCACCGGCGGCGCGATCTCGGGATACTGCGCGACCGGCAGTCGCGCGAAACTCACCGCGCCGAGGATCACGATGATGATCGAAACGACGGAGGCGAAAATCGGCCGGTTGATGAAGAAATGCGAAATGGTCACGCGGAAAATGCCTCGCTACTTCTTCTGGGCGGGCGGCGCGGGCTGCTCGCCTTCCTTCACCGGCGTGACTTTGACGCCGGCGCGCGCGCGCATGAGCCCGTTCACGACCACGCGGTCGTCCGCCTCCAGGCCGCTGCGGATCACGCGCAGCTTGCCCTGCAGGGTGCCGAGTTCGACGAACTTCTGGCGGATCGTGTTTTCCGCATCGACGACATAAACGAACTTGCGGATCTGCTCGGTGCCGATCGCGGAGTCGGGCACGAGGAATGCCTCGTATTCGGCAGAACCCGGCACGAGAATGCGGCCGAACATGCCCGGCGTGAACAGCGCGTTCGGATTGTCGAAGATCGCGCGACCGCGGATCGTGCCGGAACTCGTGTCGATCACGTTGTCGAGAAAGTCGATCGCACCCTTGTGCTCGAAAGTCTTTTCGTCGAGCAGGCGCAACTGCACGGGCAGCCTGGTGCCCCGCTCCGTCGCACGGCCCGCATCGCGCGCGATACGCTGATAGCGCAGATACGACGCTTCATCGAAGCTGAACTCGAAACGGATCGGATCGGTCGAGACGATCGTTGCGAGCAGCGTGGTATTGCCCGGCACGAGGTTGCCGGGAGAGACGCGGCGATCGCCGATGCGGCCCGTCACCGGCGAACGCAACTCGGTGAATTCGAGATTGAGCGCCGCGGTTTTCACGGCCGCTTCCGCGGCCTGCAAGGCCGCATCCGCCGCGCGCTTGGCCTGCACGCGCTGATCGTAGAGCGCTTCGGCAATGGTCTTCTGCTGCAGCAGCGTTTCCGCGCGCGAAAGATCGGCGGCGGTCAGGTCGGCCTGCGACTTGGCGCGGGCGAGATCAGCACGCGCCTGCTCGAGCGCGGCCTGAAACGGCCGCTGGTCGATCGTGAACAGCAGATCGCCCGCCTTCACGAGCTGGCCGTCGGTGAAATGAATCTTTTCGAGGTAGCCGGAGACACGCGCGCGAATCTCCACCGCATCGACGGCAACGAAGCGCCCGACATATTCATCCCGGTCGATCAGCTTGCGCTTGACCGGATTGGCGATGCTGACTTCCGGCGGCGGCGGCGCAGGCGGCGTGCTCTGGCCGCAGGCGGCAACAAAAAGGGCCATAGTAATTGCGGCACCGAGGGCCGCGGTCGGGCGATGCATGGATTATCTCTGGCTATGGCGTGGTCGGCGCAGTTCATACACCGGCGGAACCGATGAGTCACATGCGCACCGTGCATATATTACCGGTCAGGGGCGCGGTGGCGATTCTGCACTACGCAGCAGCGCCCTGAACCAGCTTTTTCCGAGTAATACCCAGATCAGCGCCAGGTAGGTGATTCCACCGAGCGCCGCCAGCGTGAGCAGCAGAAATTCATCGCGCAGCGACGTCATCTGCGCGAAATATGGCGCAAGCAGCCTTGCCGCCGCGAAAACAACCGCCCCGAGCCCTGCCCCCGCGGCGAGAATGCGGATCGCATGCGCTGCCGTCTTTTCGCCCGGTTTCGCGAACCCGCGCCGCCGCGCGAACCAGATCAGCAGGACGAGATTGAGCCAGGCTCCCGCCGCGGTCGCGAGCGCAAGACCGACTTGCGCAAGCGAACCCATCAGCGTGACTTTCAACGCGATGTTGAGCGCGACCCCACTGAGCGCGGCGATGACCGGTGTTGCGGTATCGCCGCGCGCGTGAAACGGCGCGATGAAGCTGCGCATCAGCACGAACGGAATAAGACCTGTTGCATATGCGGCCAGCGTCTGTCCGGCCGCAGCGGCATCGGCCGCGGAGAACGCGCCGCGCGCGAACAACGCGCGCATGATGAGTTCGGGAATGAGCAGCGAAGCCGCCGCACAGGGGACTGCGAGCAGAAGCGCGAACTCGATCGCCCGTCCCTGCGAACGCGCGGCACCCTGCTCGTCGCCGGCGGCAAGCCTGCGCGCCATTTCCGGCAGCAGCACCGTGCCGACCGCGATGCCGACGACGCCGATCGGAAGCTGATGGATGCGGTCGGCGTAATAGAGCGCCGAAAGCGCACCGGCCGGCAGGAACGTCGCAATGATCGTGTCTGCAAACAGCGCGAGCTGCACGCCGCCGGCGCCGAGAATGGCGGGACCAAGCGCTTTCAGAAATTTCCTCGTCGGCTCGTCGAGCTTCGGCATTTTCAGCCGAAGTCCGAAGCCGTGTTTCTCTGCGTCGCCCGCGACCAGCGCCAGTTGCAGTATTCCCGCAATCAGCACGCCCCAGGCTGCGGCATGCCCTGCAGTCGGAAACAGCGCGGCGTAAGTCAGCGTGCCGACCATCGCGAGGTTGAGCAGCACCGGCGCGCCGGCGGCGGACGCGAAGCGGTTGTTCGCGTTCAGCGTGCCCGCGATCAGCGTCTCGATCGAGATCAGCGCAAGATAGGGAAAGGTGATCCTCGTCAGCGCCACCGCGAGATCGAACCGCGACGGATCGTCGGCAAGGCCCGGCGCGAGCAGCCGCACGACCTGCGGCGTATAGATCAGCGCAATCACGAGCAGCACGGCCTGCAGCACGATCATCGCGAGCGCCAGCCGATCGGCAAAGCTGCGCGCGGCGCGCGTGCCGTCGGCTTCCAGCGTGCGCGCATAGGCGGGCACGAAAGCCGCCGCGAAGGCCCCCTCAGCAAAAATGGCGCGGAAATGGTTCGGCAGGCGAAATGCGACGAAGAAGGCATCCGCAATCGGCCCGGCGCCGAGCACAGCCGCCATCACCACGTCGCGCACGAAACCGGTGATGCGTGAAAGCAGCGTGAAGCCGCCGACTGTGAAGAAGCGCCGGATCATGCCGCGCGCCTCGGCTTGTTCAGGAAAGCGCTTCGCGCAATGTCGAGATCACGCGCTCCTGCGTCGCCTCGTCCAGATAGGGATGCATGGGGAGCGAAATCACTTCCGAAGCGAGCTTGTCCGTCACCGGCAGCCCGTTGCCCGATACCGGATAGCGCTTGTACGGCTCCTGCCGGTGCAGCGGCTTCGGGTAATAGATCGCGGTCGGCACGCCGCGCGTCGAGAGAACGGCGGCGAGCGCATCGCGCTTCGCGACTCGGATCGTGTACTGGGCCCATACCGAACCATAGCCTGACGCGACTGCCGGCACGATGGCAACGTCCTTCAAACCTTCGGCATAGCGGGCCGCCACGCGATTGCGGGCCTCGATCTCGTCCGGGAAAATCTTCAGCTTCTCGATCAGGACCGCGGCCTGGATGGTGTCGAGGCGGCCGGTCATGCCGATCCGGACATTGTCGTATTTGTCCGCGCCCTGCCCGTGTACCCGGACCGAACGCAGTGCCTCGGCAACCTTGTCGTCGTCGGTGAAGACCGCGCCGCCGTCGCCGTAGCAACCGAGCGGCTTGGCGGGAAAGAAACTCGTCGTGGTCACGAGCGCCTGCGTACCGACGCGCTTGCCCTTGTAGGTCGCGCCGAAGGACTGCGCCGCATCGGAGATCACGAAAATCCCTTCGCGCTTCGCAATCGCGGCGATGGCGTCGAGATCGGCGGGCTGGCCGAACAGGTCGACGGGCAGGATCGCCTTCGGCTGGAGCTTGCCGTTTCGCTTCACTTCCTCGATCGCGCGCTCAAGGCTCGCAAGATCAATGTTGAAGGTCTTCTCATCGACATCGACGAAGACCGGCGACGCGCCGACCACGACCACCGCTTCCGCAGTCGCGCAGAACGTAAAGGCGGGGCAGAACACGGCGTCGCCCGGGCCGATGCCGGTCGCCATCATCGCCATAATGAGCGCATCGGTGCCGTTGGAGCACGAGATCACATGGCGCGCGCCGCAGAAGGCCGAGAGATCGGCCTCGAGCTGCCGCACTTCCGGGCCCATGATGAACTGGCAATGCGCGAGCACGCGGGCCACTGCTTCGTCGATCGATTTGCCGAGCCGCTGGCGCTGCGCCGCGATGTCGATGAACGGAATGGGAGCCGCGTCGGGACGCATGTGCTGGTTCACTTCAGTAAAGCCCTAACTCAATAAGCCTTCGGTTCAGCCGACCACCTTGCGCGGTCCGCGGCGAAACGCGGGATGCGGGTCGGCCAGACAGCGAATGGCGATTTCAAGCGAAGCGACGCCTTCCTCGCCGGTGACTGCCGGCTTCTTCGTGCCGCGCACGGCGTCGCAGAACGCGGTCAGTTCGGCGCGCAGCGGCTCGGTATGGCCGACAGAGAGATGGCGCATGCCGTAGCTGCCGTCCTTCTGGAAACCGAAACATTCGGTGACGGTGCGGGTGAGAAGATCCGCCATGATGTATTTGTCGCGCGTCGCGACCTGCACGGTGCGCGCCTTGAACGGCGTCAGCCAGTTCGTGTTGATATGCGCAAGCACGCCGTTCGCGGTGCGGAACTGGAGCAGCGCAATGTCTTCGCGCTCGGCAATCACCGACGAGATCTGCGGCTGCACTTCCGCGATTTCGGACTCGGTGAACCAGCGGATCAGGTCGATGTCATGCACGGCAAGGTCGATCACCACGCCGACATCGGACATGCGCGGCGGAAACGGCCCGACGCGGGTGATGCCGATCGAAAGAATTTCTTCGCCGGCCAGCGCCTGCTTCACTGCCTGCACCGCGGGATTGAAGCGCTCGACATGGCCGACCACCAGCGTCACGCCGTTGCGCGCCGCCGCGGTCACGATTTCACGGCCCTGCTCGACTGTGGTTGCGATCGGCTTCTCGACCAGAAGGTGGACGCCCGATTCGATCAGATCGAGTGCGATCTCGTGATGCAGATGGGTCGGCGCCGCGATGACCACGGCATCGACCTTGCGCGCAACGAGTTCGCGGTGATCGGCTACCGCATCCGCACCTTCAGCCTGCCCGGCGGCCTGCGAGGCGCGGCCCGCGTCGGGATCGGCAACGCCGACAAGTTCGACGCCGGACAGTTCGGACAATACGCGGGCATGATTGCGGCCCATCACGCCGCCGCCCACGACGCCGAGACGAAGTATGCGTTCCTCGGTTTTTTTGCTGGTCGGCACGAAGCACCCCTCGATCCCCTGAACGGGTGAGGCTGGATACCCCGCCCCGCAGAGGGCCGGGAACCCCTGAAGGCTCACAATTCGTGTCCGCGGGTTACAGGTTCTATTCTGCCGCAGCTTTCGCGGTCGGCAGGGCGAGGCCGGCGGAGAGCGTATCGTCGCGGAACGCCTTCACGCCATCGAGCGACAGATCGGCGGCGGACTTGGTGCCGAGCGCTTTGAGCTTCTTCAGGATGTCCGCGGGGGCGGTAATGATGTGCGCCCCCATCTCGTCGGCCTCGATGACGTTCCAGACTTCGCGCGTGGACGCCCAGATCACCTCGACGTTCTTCGCCTGATTCGCGAGCTCTACCGCAAGCGACACCGCCGGCTTGTAATCGATGCCGAGATCGGCGAGCCGGCCGGCGAACACGGAGGTGCAGCCCGGCGCATTGCCTGCAAGCGCTTCGGTCGCGCGCTCGACCTGCTCCTCGGTGCAGAGCACCGTGACGTTGATCTTCACCCCGTCCATGGAAAGTGTACGGATTGCGTCATAGAGCGTCTCGCCGCGCGTGTTGATCACCGGCAGCTTCACATAGACGTTCTTGCCCCAAGTCGTGATCAGCCTCGCCTGCGCGATCATTTCCGCGATGTCGTCGGAGAGCACCTCGAAGGAGATGTGGCGGTCCGGCACCGCCGCGACGAGTTCCCGCGCATAGGCTTCGTAATCGGTAACGCCGGCCTTCTTCAGCAGCGACGGATTGGTGGTGAAGCCCGCGATGTGCTTCTGCCTGGCCATTTCGACGATCTGCGCCTTTTCGGCGCCGTCGGTGAACAGCTTGATTTTCAGCGATTCCAGCGTGCGGGTCATGCTCCGAGCCTATCCTTGCGCTTCGTCCGAAATCAGGGCAATTCGTCCCGTCATTCCCGCTGAAGTCATAGCAAATCCCGACATGCTTTCCACCGACGATCTGAAGGCCCTCGAAGTCCTGCATCCCTGCCTGCACAAGCGCTATTCGGGGGTCACGACGACAATTCTGGCGGTCGCCCCGCAGATGGCGAAGCTGGCCAGAACCGCGCTTGTGGGCCTTCGCTGGAGTGCGCCGGGCGTGCCGACGATTTCGGTGTCCGACGTGCGCAGGCTGGGCAATTCGGTACCGCCGACGAAACCCTTCCGCATCTGGCACGCGCGGCGCAAC
>JAEZFA010000198.1 GCA_023417665.1 Pseudomonadota bacterium
GCTGATGCTCAACGGCTTTCTCTTGCTGGTCGCGATACCTGGGCTGGAGTGAATCAACACCTCTTGGTGAGGAGCGCGCCCTCTCAGGACGATGTTCTGTAAAGACTCGCATCCCGCGCCGTCCCTCCCCATATTGGCCCGGTAAGCAGCGGAAGGCCGATCAATGGCGCTCGACGACTATCTGGAAGAAGCCCGCCTCGCCGGCCGCGCGCTCGCGGATTACGGCGCGGGGTTCTTTACCCCCACCGTCCGCCTCGGCGTCACCGGGCTTTCGCGCTCCGGCAAGACCATCTTCATCACCTCGCTGATCCACGCGCTCCTGCACGGCACGCGGCTCCCGGTGTTCGAGGCGCTGAACTCGGGCCGCATTGCGCGCGTGCGGCTCTCGCCGCAGCCCGACGCCGCGATCCCGCGCTTCGAATACGAGAAACACCTGCGCGATCTCGTGGAGTTGCGCCGCTGGCCGGAGTCCACACGCTCGATCAGCGAACTCCGCATCGAGATCGACTATCAATCCAAGCGCGGCCGCGACCGCACGCTGACGCTCGACATCGTCGATTATCCCGGCGAGTGGCTGCTCGACCTGCTGCTGCTCGACAAAAGCTACGAAGAATGGTCGGCCGAGGCGCTCGCGCTTTCGCGTGTCGGTCCGCGCGCGACCATCGCGAGCCAGTGGCACACGCATCTCGCCTCGCTCGATCCGAAAGGCCCGGCCGACGAGCAGCAGGCGATCACGGGAGCGAAGCTCTTCACGGACTATCTCGTCGCCTGCCGCGACGAACGCTTCGCGATGAATTTGCTTCCGCCCGGCCGCTTTCTCATGCCCGGCGATCTCGCGGGCTCGCCTGCCGTCACCTTCGCGCCGCTCGATCTGCCGCGTGACGAGGACGCGCCGTCCGGCTCGCTCTGGGCCATGATGCAGGGCCGCTACGAGGCCTATCGTTCGCGCGTGGTGCGGCCGTTCTTCCGGGAGCACTTCGCGAGGCTCGACCGGCAGATCGTGCTTGCCGACGTGCTCTCCGCGATCAATGCGGGGCCCGAAGCGCTATCCGATCTCGAAGCGACGCTGACTGCCGTGGCGTCCTCCTTCAACACCGGCCGCCGCACGATCCTGTCCTCGATCTTCAAGCCGCGCGCCGACAAGATCCTGTTTGCCGCGACCAAGGCCGATCATCTTCATCATCTGCAACACGATCGGCTGGAGAACCTTCTCGCGCGCATGGTGAAACGCGCAGCCCAGCGCTCCGAGCTTGCGGGCGCGACCACCGATGCCATCGCACTCGCCGCGATCCGCGCGACCCGCGAAGCCGTCGTTAACCGCGGCAGCGAACGGCTGCCCGCGATCATCGGCACGCCGCTTGCGGGCGAGCGCATCGGCGACGAAGTGTTCGACGGCACGCAGGAAACCGCGATCTTCCCCGGCGATCTCCCGGACGTGATCGAAGGCAAGGACCGCGAATGGAAGTTCAAGGGGCTTGCCGCGGCCTCGCATGACGAAAGCGATTATCGCTTCCTCAAGTTCCGTCCGCCTTTGCTTGACGCTTCCGCCGGCCGCGAACCCTCGCTGCCTCACATTCGCCTCGACCGCGCGTTGCAGTTCCTGCTCGGAGACCGCCTCGAATGAATGTTTCGCCTGCGAAGCCGCAAGCCTTCCGCCCGGACGACCCGCGCATAACCGTCGCCGCGCCCGACGAGCCGCTGCTCACGCGCGCGGAATTGCGTCAGCTTGAGGCGGCGGAAGCCTCGAACCTTCCGGCTGTGGTCGAAAGCGCGCCGAAGAAACGCCGCTTCTGGGGCAAGCTGTTCTGGTCGGCGGCGGGCGGCCTCGTTTCGCTGGCGCTCGGGCTTGCAATCGCGAACCTCGTGCAGTCGCTGTTCAGCTATGCACCCTGGCTCGGCTGGGTCGCGCTCGGACTGACCGCGCTCGCCGCGCTCGCGCTGCTCGTGATTTCGGGACGAGAACTGTTCGCGATTTTCCGGCTGGAGAAAATCGAACGCATCCAGAAGCGCGCGGTCGAAGTGCTCGCTTCCGACGACCGCGACGAAGGCCGCGCGGTGGTCGACGAGATGCTCTCGCTCGCCCGCACCATGCCGCGGCTCGCGAAAGGCCGCGCCTCGCTCGAGGATTACTCACGCGACATTATCGACGGCGCGGATCTCGTGCGGCTCACCGAGCGCGAACTGCTCGCTCCACTCGACGCGGAAGCCCGCGCACTGGTCAGCAGCGCCGCCAAGCGTGTCTCGCTCGTCACCGCAATCTCGCCGCGTGCGGCAGTCGACATGCTGTTCGTGCTGTTCAACACGCTCTTTCTCATCCGCAAGCTTGCGACGCTCTATGGCGGACGCCCCGGCGTGCTCGGCATGTTCCGGCTCATGCGCCATGTGATCTCGCACCTCGCGCTGACCGGCGGCATGGCGGTCGGCGACAGTATCGTGCAGCAGGTGCTGGGCCATGGCCTTGCCGCCAAGCTTTCTGCCAAGCTCGGCGAAGGCGTGCTGAACGGATTGCTCACCGCCCGGCTCGGCATCGCTGCGATCGAGGTGACAAGACCGTTGCCCTTCGCCGCGCTGCCGCGCCCGACGATGTCGGACCTCGCGGGCAATCTCTTGCCGACGAAGAAGGACTAATTCCGCGTCATGGTTCGAGACGCGATGCTTCGCATCACGCCTCACCATGAGACTGCTTCTGCCTCGTCCTGAGGAGTGGACCACCCGAGACGGGCGGCTCCGCGTCTCGAAGGATGGGTTTATGGTACCATCCGGAATATCACCTGAGCCCGATTCTTCATGGCCAAAGCCCGCTCCACCTTCGTCTGCCAGAATTGCGGCGCGGTAACCCCGCGCTGGCAGGGCAAGTGCGAGTCCTGCGGCGAGTGGAATTCCATTGTCGAGGAAACCGCGACGCAGGCCTCCGTGCCCGCAACGCAGCGCACCTCGCGCAAGGGACGCCTGATCCAGCTCGAAGCCCTTTCGGGAAAATCGGAAGACGCGCCGCGGATTGCGTCCGGCATTAAGGAACTCGACCGCGTCACCGGCGGCGGCTTCGTGCGCGGCTCCGCGATTCTGCTCGGCGGCGATCCCGGCATCGGCAAGTCGACACTGCTGATCGAGGCGACCGCCGCGCTGGCGCGGCAGGGCCGCCGCGTCGTCTATGTGTCTGGCGAGGAAGCGGTCGATCAGGTGCGCATGCGCGCGCAGCGTCTCGGCCTTACCGACGCGCCGGTCGAACTCGCTTCCGAAACCAATGTCGAGGACATCGTCGCTACCCTCTCCGAAGGTAAGCCGCCGGCGCTTGCGATCATCGACTCGATCCAGACCATGTGGACCGAGACGGTCGAGAGCGCGCCGGGAACGGTGACGCAGGTGCGCGGCTCGGCGCAGCAGCTCCTGCGCTTCGCGAAGAAATCGGGGACCGCGATCGTACTGGTCGGTCACGTCACCAAGGACGGCCAGATCGCCGGGCCCCGCGTGGTCGAGCACATGGTCGACGCCGTGCTGTCGTTCGAGGGCGACGGCGCGCACCAGTTCCGCATCCTGCGCGCGATGAAGAACCGCTTCGGCCCGACCGACGAGATCGGCGTCTTCGAGATGACCGGCGGGGGCCTGCGCGAAGTAGAGAACCCCTCTGCCCTGTTCCTGTCGGACCGCGACACCTCCTCGCCCGGCACTGCCGTTTTCGCCGGCGTCGAGGGTACGCGGCCCTTGCTCGTCGAAATTCAGGCGCTGGTTGCGCCCTCCGCCCTCGGCACGCCGCGCCGCGCCGTCGTGGGGGCCGACCAAAGCCGCCTCTCGATGATCCTTGCGGTGCTGGAGGCCCGCTGCGGCGTGCGGCTCGGCCAGCAGGATGTTTACCTGAACATCGCGGGCGGGCTTCGCATCAACGAGCCCGCCGCCGATCTCGCGATCGCGGCGGCGCTTATCTCCTCGCTTTACGGCGTGCCGCTGCCGCCCGACTGCGTCTATTTCGGCGAGGCCTCGCTCACCGGCGCGGTGCGCGCCGTGCCGCAGGCGACCGCACGTATGAAGGAAGCCGCCAAACTCGGCTTCGCCCGCGCGGTGATCCCGGAAGCCGGCCGCGGCGATGCATCGGAGGGGCTCGGGGTCCGAACGGTCGGTGCCCTCGACGCGCTGGTCGCCGACATCGGCGCTGCCGCGCAGAAAGTGCGCCGTATCCCCAGCCGTGATGCAGGCTAGACCTGCGCGGAACGCAGCCTTTACCGTTCTGCCCACAGGATGCCGCAGCCCTTGCCGCAGCGGGTGACGGAGGGCAGATCAGGGGCTATATGCATTGCCGCAAAGGCCGTTCCAGCGTCCGAATCGTTGTAATTTCAAGGCGGAGCCGCGTTTCTAGATGACCCCCACCGTCCTCGATTTCGGATTGCTTGCCGTCATGCTGATCTCCGGCGTGCTGGCAATGGTCCGCGGCTTCATGCGCGAGATTCTGTCGATCGCCGCCTGGGTGATCGCGGCCGTGGTCACGCTCTATGGCTATTCGCGCGTCCTGCCCTATGTGAAGCAGTACATCCAGCAGGATTTGCTTGCGACCGGCGTTGCGGTCGGCGGGCTGTTCCTGCTGACCCTGCTCATTGTGTCGCTGTTCACGGTCAAGATTTCCGACCTCGTGCTCGACAGCCGCATCGGTGCGCTCGACCGCACGCTCGGCTTCCTGTTCGGCCTCGCGCGCGGACTGGTGATCATGGTGGTGGCGTTCCTGTTCTTCACCTGGCTGGTACCGG
>JAEZFA010000284.1 GCA_023417665.1 Pseudomonadota bacterium
TCGGCTTCAAGATGGACCGCTTCGTCAGCATCTGGTGGGGCGGCGGCGAAGACGACGCGCGTCCGGCCGGCGCCGACGCCAAGGGCTACACCACGCTCAACTTCGCAGCCGTGGGTGCCAACTATCCGGCGATCCAGGACATCATCAAGCATGTCGTGTCGAAGGGTAAGAGCCAGGCGGCGCAGGACAAGGTCGGCGAAGGCCACTACAACAAGGGCATCTACAACTCGGTGCTCATCGCCGAAGCAATCCGCAACGCGCAGAAGCTAACCGGCAAGAAGGCGGTCAGCGCCGAAGATGTGCGCCGTGGTCTTGAAACGCTCGAGATCTCCGCACAGCGCTGGAAGGAGCTTGGGCTCGAAGGCTTCGGCGCGCCGGTCAAGGTGACCTGCTCCGACCACAGCGGCCACCACGCTGCCTATATGCAGCAGTGGGACGGCACCAAGTGGGTGAAGGTCACCGACTGGATCGCGCCGATGAAGGATGTGGTCCGTCCGCTGCTCGAAGCCGCGGCCGAGGACTATGTCTCGAAGAACGCAGGCTGGCCGAAGCGCTCGGAGCCCTGCGACCAGAAGTAAGTAAGAGGAACGGCCCCGCTCTCCGTGACGGAGAGCGGGGATTTCTCCGCAAGGATCACGCAAGCATGTCAGCGAACGCAGCTTCCGCAGAGAGCGACAACATCCTCGCCATCAACAATATCGAGGTGATCTACGATCACGTGATCCTCGTGTTGAAGGGCGTTTCGCTGAACGTGCCGAAAAGGGGCATCGTCGCCATTCTCGGCGCGAACGGTGCCGGCAAGACCACGACGCTGAAAGCGATTTCCAACCTGCTCCATGCCGAGCGCGGCGAAGTCTCCAAGGGCTCGATCGTGTTCGACGGCAAGCAGATCCAGGATCTGTCTCCGAACGAACTGGTGCGGCAGGGTTGCATCCAGGTGATGGAAGGGCGCCATTGCTTCGGCCACCTCACCATCGAGGAAAATCTCCTGCCCGGCGCCTTTACCCGCAAGGACGGCCGCGCCGCGATCAAGCGCGACATGGAGCGGGTCTATAATTACTTTCCGCGGCTGCGCGAGCGCAGGAGTTCAATGGCGGGCTATACCTCCGGTGGCGAACAGCAGATGTGCGCGATCGGCCGCGCGCTGATGAGCCGGCCCAAGATGATCCTGCTCGACGAGCCTTCGATGGGGCTGGCGCCGCAGATCGTCGAGGAAATCTTCGACATCGTGAAGGACCTCAACGACAAGGAGGGCGTGACCTTCCTGCTCGCGGAGCAGAACACCAACATGGCGCTGAAATATGCGCAGTACGGCTACATCCTCGAAAACGGCCGCATCGTGCTCGACGGCGACGCCGCGTCGCTGCGCGACAACGAGGACGTGAAAGAATTCTATCTCGGTGTTTCCGGCGCGGGCCGCAAATCCTTCCGCGACGTGAAGCATTACAAGCGCCGCAAGCGCTGGCTGGCGTAGTGCGGCAATGAACGAGTTTTACGACAGCAAGGAAACCCGTTCCGCCGACGAGCGCGAGCGCGATCTGTTCGCGCGACTGCCCAAGCTCGTCGCCGCGGCGCTGCAAGCGCCGGGCTGGCAGGAGCATCTCAAAGGCGTCGACGCGGCTTCGGTGAATTCGCGCGAGGCGCTTGCGAAACTGCCGGTGATGCGGAAGTCCGCGCTGCCGGCCATGCAGAAGGCGTCGCCGCCGTTCGCGGGTCTTGTGCCGTCGCCGGTGTCATCCTTCGCGCGGCTCTTTACGTCTCCCGGCCCGATCTTCGAACCCGAAGGCACCGAGACGGACGCCTGGCGCGGTGCGCGTTCGCTGTTTGCCGCCGGATTTCGCCCCGGCGACATCGTGCTGAACACGTTTTCCTATCACATGACGCCGGGCGGTCTGCTGCTCGATGCGTCCGCCCGCGCGCTCGGCTGTCCGGTCATCCCGGCGGGGCCGGGGCAGACCGACATGCAACTCGACATGATCGCGCATCTGCAGCCGGTCGCTTACACCGGCACGCCGGATTTCCTGAAAATCCTGCTCGATGCCGCGAAGACCGCGAACCGCGATGTTTCCTGCATCAAGAAGGCGCTGGTTTCGGGGGCGGCGTTTCCGCCGTCGCTGCAGGCGGAGATCAAGTCCCGCGGCGTGGATGCCTACCAGACCTATGCCACCGCCGATCTCGGCGTGGTCGCCTATGAATCCGCCGCGCGCGAAGGGCTGATCGTCAACGAGGACGTGCTTGTCGAAATCGTGCGGCCCGGCACCGGCGATCCGGTCGCGGAAGGCGAGGTCGGCGAGATCGTCGTTACTTCCTTCAACGAGCACCATCCATGGATCCGGCTGGCGCTCGGCGATCTTTCCGCCGTCATGAAGGGCGCGTCGCCCTGTGGCCGCACCAATGCCCGCATCAGGGGCTGGATGGGCCGCGCCGACCAGACCACCAAGATCAAGGGCATGTTCGTACGCCCCGAACAGATCGCGGAATTGTCGAAGCAATATCCCGCGCTGCAGAAGCTCCGGCTCGTGGTGACGCGCGAGAACGAGCAGGACGCGATGACGCTGCGCGCGGAAAGCGCCAATGGCGGCGCGGACCTGCCGGAAAAGATCGCCGCCAGCCTGCAGGCCGTGACCAAGCTCAAGGGCCGGGTCGAGATCGTCGCTCCCGGCTCATTGCCGAACGACGGGAAAGTTATTTCCGACGAGCGGGGGTAAACCTATCCTCGTCATGCCCGGCCATGACGAATTGTTCAAAGCGAAACGATCCGTCCTTCGGGTTTCGTCCGCACCAGGCCGAGCGATTTCAGATAGCCGATCACTTCGTTTGCGAGCAGCGGCGCATCGGCGTCCGGGGTGATGCGCTTGGCCTCGCGAAACGTGACGTAGTCGTCGCCGCCGCGGGCAAGAAAATCCAGAATCGCGATGCGATAGACGCGCGAAGGTTCGAGCGGCTTGCCCGCGACGTCCATCGCGGTCACGCGGCGACGCATCGGACGCTTCGGGTCGAACACGAGCTTGATGCCGGAAACCTGCGGGAAGCGTCCGGCCGGCACCGGCACTTGCGCGAGCCCGTTTTCCATCGCGGCAAGCAGCGCTTCGCCGGTCATCTCGACCACGACGACGCGGTTGTTGAAGGGGAGCTCGGCGAGAATGTCGCGGATGCGGATGTCCGATCCCGCCGCATAGACCTTGCCGGAACGGATGCCGCCGCCGTTGATGACCGCGGCGTCCGCTTTCATGGTGTGGCACATGGCGTCGGCGAAGAGATTGCCGATCGCAGCCTCGCGCGTGCGGATGGTCGCGTTGCGGCTGTCCAGCTCGACTTCGGTTCTCGCGATGACGGCTTCGGTTTCGCGCGAGAAGTCCTCCTGATAGCGCGCGACCGCGGCGGCGACTTCCGCGTCGGGGGTCACGTCGGCGGTGTCGATCACGCGGAATTTCGGCCACCAGGTCGTGACGCGCTTGCCTTCGCGAAGGCCGACCTGCATTTCGACGTCGATGCAGGTGACGTGGAAGGCGTCATAGCCGGACTCCACGATGCCGACCTGGCCGTCATACTGGATGAAGAGGTCGTGGGTATGCCCGGTGAGCAGAAGTTCAGCGGCCTGCGCGAATTGCAGAAGAAAGGCGTCGCCACGGTCGCAATGCAGCACCGCGCAGACGAAGTCCGCGCCTTCCCTGCGCAGCGCCGCCGCCTGCTGCTTCGTGGTCTCGACGCAAGGCAGGAACTGCAGATCTTCGGGCGATGAAAGCCGCGCCGATTTCTCGTAGGTGATGCCGGTGAGGCCGAGCTTCACGCCGTCGAAGTCGAATATCCTGCGGTCGAAATGGTCCGGCACCGGATCGCCATTGGCGAGCCGAAGGTTCGCGCCATAAAGCGGGAACTTCGCTTCGCGCATGCGCTCCAGAAAGGTGTCGCGCCCGAAGTCGAATTCGTGATTGCCGGAAACGAAGATATCGGGCGCGATCAGGTTGGTCAGCGCGACGATGTGCTTGCCGCGGTCGAAGCCCGACATCAGCGACGGCGAAAGCGTATCCCCGCCATGGGCGACGATGACGTGTTTGTTCTTCGCGCGCTCCGCCTTCACGACCGTTGCCAGCCTCGCAAAGCCGCCGCGCGCCTTGCCGTCGGGAAGAACCTGCTCGTTCATGATGTAGAAGTCGTTGAACAGGACGAAGGTGATCTTCGTGGCGGCGACGGGCTGCGCGCGGGCCGGCCGCCAGGCGGCGAATGAGGCAAAGAGGGCGGAAAGGCTGGCAAGAAAGCCGCGGCGGGAAATCATCGCAAATCTGCTACTTTGTGTCTCTGTCGGCCGGTATGTATCGGCACCGCACTCTTCTATATTGCCGCGCCATGAAAATCGAACCCGCCAAGCGTCCCCCGGACCACCCAGCCGTTGCCCGCAAAGTCGGCGTGCTGATCGTCAATCTCGGCACGCCTGATGCGACCGATTACTGGTCGATGCGGCGCTACCTCAAGGAATTTCTGTCCGACCGCCGCGTGATCGAGGCGCCACGGGCGCTGTGGTGGTTCGTGCTCAACGTCATCATTCTCTCGAAGCGCCCGCAGGCCAAGGGCAAGGATTACGAAAAGATCTGGAATCGCGAGAAGAACGAGGGGCCGCTGAAGACCATCACGCGCTCGCAGAGCGAGAAGCTTGCGGCAGCCTTCGGCGAGAACGACCGGCTCGTATTCGACTGGGCCATGCGCTACGGCAATCCCTCGATCGCCTCGCGCCTGAATCATCTGCAGCAGCAGGGCTGCGACCGCATCCTGATCGTGCCGCTCTATCCGCAATATGCGGCGGCGACCAGCGCGACGGTCGCGGACAAGGCGTTCGATGCGCTGAAGGAGATGCGCTGGCAGCCGGCAGTGCGGATCGCGCCGCCCTGGCATGACGACCCGGTTTATATCGAGGCGGTGACAAGCGAATTGCGGGCGGAGATCGCAAAGCTCGCCTTCAAGCCCGATGTCATCCTCTCGTCGTTTCACGGGGTGCCGCTCGAATATCTGCTGAAGGGCGATCCTTATTACTGTCAGTGCGCGGTGAGCGCCCGGCTCATGCGGCAGCAGCTCGGGCTCGACGATCAGCAGTTCGCGATGACGTTCCAGTCCCGTTTCGGGAAGGACGAGTGGCTGCAGCCCTATACCGACAAGACGGTCGAGGCGCTGGCCAAGTCCGGCGTGAAGAACCTCGCCATCGTGACGCCGGGCTTCGTTGCCGACTGTCTGGAAACGATCGAGGAAATCGGCATGGAGAATCGCGATATCTTCCTCGAGCACGGCGGCGAGAATTTCGCCGCCATTCCCTGCCTCAACGATTCCGACGCGGGAATCGAGGTCATTCGCCATGTCGTGGCGCGCGAACTGATGGGCTGGCTCTGACGAAAACGTGAGAAGCGGCGATACTTGCCGTGGCGTGCGGACCGCGCCATGTTGACCACAGATGGTAGATTTGTTGGCGCGGGGAGGCACTTATGGACGGCTTCAGCATTTTTGTTCTGGTAATTCTGGTCATCGCGATCATGACCGTGCTCGCGGGCGTCAAGACGGTGCCGCAGGGTTACCACTACACCGTCGAGCGCTTCCGCAGATACACCAACACAATGACCTCCGGCCTGAATTTCATCGTGCCGTTCATCGATCGCATCGGCGCCAAGGTGAACATGATGGAGCAGGTGCTGGACGTGCCGACGCAGGAAGTGATCACCAAGGATAACGCGACCGTCGCCGTCGACGGTGTT
>JAEZFA010000131.1 GCA_023417665.1 Pseudomonadota bacterium
TTTCACGAACTCGGACATTTCTGGGTCGCGCGCCGTTGCGGCGTGAAGATCGATGCATTCTCCGTCGGCTTCGGCCCCGAGCTGTTCGGCTTCGATGACAAGCACGGCACGCGCTGGCGCTTCGCTGCGATTCCGCTCGGCGGCTATGTGCGGTTTCATGGCGACGACTCGGCGGCGAGCACGCCGGATCTGCAGAAACTCGAAACCATGAACGAGGCGGAGAAGAAGGTTTCCTTCTTCCACCAGCCGGTGCGCAATCGCGCGGCGATCGTGGCCGCGGGGCCGATCGCGAACTTCATCCTCGCCATCGTCATTTTCGCGGGCGTGCTTTACGGCATCGGCCGCAACGTAACGACGCCGGTATTCGAGGTCGTTCGCGCGAACGGCCCGGCGCAGGCGGCCGGGCTGCAACCGGGCGACCGCGTCATCAGCATCAACGGCAAGGAAGTGATCGGTTACGAGGACGTGCTGCGCGTGGTGACGCTTGCAGCCGGCGAACCGCTTGCCTTCGTGGTGGATCGCAACGGCAAGGAAGTCGATGCGACCGTCACGCCCACGCTGCGCGAGATCAAGGATAATTTCGGCTCGACCCACCGCATCGGCGATATCGGCGTATCGCGCTGGCCGGCGGTCGCGAGTGCGATCCGCCCCAACAGCGCGGCCATGGAAGCAGGGCTGCGGCCGGGCGACCGGATCGTGTCGATCGACGGCAAGCCGGTGGAAGCCTTTGAAGATCTGCCCCGCATCGTTTCGGTTGCGCTCGGCAAGAAGCTCGAACTGGTCGTGCAGCGCGGCAGCGAGCGTTTGACGCTGCATGCGACGCCCAAGCCGCATCCGAACAACGCCAAGCTTGGCGTGCTCGGCATCGAGAATCCGTCGAAGCCGGAGGATTCGTTCCGCAAGCGCTATGGCGTGGTGGAATCGATCGGCATGGGCTTCTCGGAGACCTGGTTCGTGATCGAGCGGACGGTGGCCTATATCGGCGGCATCATCGTCGGCAAGGAATCGATCGATCAGCTGGGCGGGCCGATCCGGATCGGGCAGGTGGCCGGCGAGGTTGCGGCCCAGAGCTTCTACGATCTGTTGCGCCTGACCGCGGTGCTTTCGGTCAGCATTGGCTTGCTCAACCTCTTCCCGGTGCCGCTGCTCGATGGCGGTCACCTTCTGTTCTATGCGATCGAGGCCATTCGTGGCCGCCCCTTGAGCGAGCGCGCCCAGGAATATGGCTTCCGCATCGGGCTCGCCTTCGTGATGCTGCTGATGATCGTTGCCACCTGGAACGACATTTTCCAGCTTTTCCTGCGTGCGCAGGCATCCTGATACCGGGGACGCTATCCCGGGAACCGGTTTGGTAAGGGGGCGGTAACGCCCCCTTGGCCATATTTCGGTTCAGTTGGTGGGGTCTTCTGCGAATCGTGCGGGAGGCGGTTTGGTGGTGTTGGAGTAGGGCGTATGAGGGGCGCATGGTCGCGTGGCGTATCGGCAACGCTGGCCCGAAAAGCCCGGCAGAATCTGCCCGGTTCGTTTGCAAGCCACTGGAAAGTCTGTAAAACCGGACGCGAATGAAGACGAATCCGCTTGGGTTCCCAAGCGGATGGGGGAGCGGTGTTGTGCGCCGCTCAATGGAATTAGTGGCCTATGAATTTTAGTGGGGTGAGGGTCATCGGGAAGCTGGGCGCAGCGTTTGCGCTCGTTCTGACCCTGTTTTGCGGCACTGCAGCAGTTTCGATCGCGACATCCACCGCGGCCGAAGCGCAGGTAGTCACTTCCGTTGACGTGGTGGGCAACCAGCGCGTCGATGCCGACACGATTCGCAGCTACGTGAAAATCCGCCGTGGCGAACGCGCCGATCCGGGCCGGATCGATGAAGCGTTGCGCACGCTTTATTCGATCGGCCTGTTCGAAGACGTGAACATCCGCCTGGTCGGTTCGCGGCTGGTCGTGACCGTCAAGGAAGCGCAGGTCATCAATCGCGTCGTGTTCGAAGGCAACCGGCGCGTGAAGGACACTTCGCTCGTCAATGAAGTGCAGTCGAAATCGCGTGGCGCGCTTTCGCGCGCGACCGTGCAGGCCGACGTCCAGCGCATCATCGAAGTCTATCGCCGCAGCGGCCGCTACGATGTCGCGGTAGAGCCGCAGATCATCGACCGTGCCAACAATCGCGTCGATCTCATCTTCCTGATCAAGGAAGGCGACAAGACCACGATCCGTACGATCAATTTCACCGGCAACAACGTCTTCTCCGGCGCGCGCCTGCGCGACGTGATCAACACGACGCAGACCAACTGGCTGAGCTGGCTCCGCAGCAGCGACGTTTACGATCCCGACCGCGTGAACGCGGATCAGGAGCTCCTGCGCCGCTTCTATCTGAAGAACGGTTACGCCGATTTCCGTATTCTGTCGGCGACCGTCGATCTCGACCGGCGCAACAACGGCTTCGTGCTCAATTTCGTGCTCGACGAAGGCCCGCAATACCGCTTCGGTAATGTCGACGTGCTTTCGAACGTTCGCGATCTTGACCCCTCGGTGGTCCGTGGCCTGGTCCGCGGCTCGCGCGGCGAAGTCTACAACGCCGAGAACGTCGAAAAGACCATCGAGCTCATCACCATCGAGCTTGCCAATCGCGGCTACGCTTTCGCGCAGGTGCGCCCGCGCGGCGATCGCGACTTCCAGGGCCGGCTGATCAACGTCACTTACGTGATCGACGAAGGCTCGCGGGTCTATGTCGAGCGGATCAACATCCGCTCCAACAGCCGTACGCGCGATTACGTCATTCGCCGCGAGTTCGATATTCTCGAAGGCGACGCTTACAATCGCGTGCTGGTCAGCCGCGCCGAGCGCCGCCTAAAGAACCTCGGCTATTTCAAGAACGTTCGCATCACCACGGAGCCCGGCTCGGCGCCGGACCGCGTGGTTCTAAATGTCGATGTCGAAGAGCAGCTGACGGGCGAGTTCTCGATCGCGGCCGGCTATTCGACGCAGGACGGCATCCTCGGCGAACTGACGATCGGCGAGCGCAACTTCCTCGGCCGCGGCCAGTATGTGCGCACCTCGCTGCAGTACGGCGAGCGCGTGAAGGGCATCGAATTCTCCTTCACCGAGCCCTATTTCATGGACTACCGGCTCGCAGCCGGCTTCGACCTTTTCTACAAGGAAACCAAACCGTCGGCGCTCGTGCAGTACGGCATCGACACGATCGGCGGCACGCTGCGCGCGGCAGCGCGGCTCAATGAAGAGCTGACGCTGCAGGTTCGCTACAGCATCTATCAGCGCGAGATCACCGCGGATCCAAGTTATCTCGATGGTTGCGGGCCTAATCCTTTACTTGATCCAGGAATTGCTGCTGCTTGTGCTCTTCCTGGTGCAAATACCTACGAAGTTTCGAACGCGATCCGCCAGATGCTCGGACAGCAGCCGATCACCTCGTCGATTGGCTACACGCTGACCTATAACGGCCTCGACAATAACAAGGACCCGTCGAGCGGCCTCTATGCGACGTTCTCGCAGGATTTCGCCGGCGTCGGCGGTGACGTGAAGTTCGTCCGCACGACCGCGGAGGCGCGCTACTACAAGCCGCTGACCAACGATTTCGTGGGCATGGTGAAAGTCGCCGGTGGTCATGTGTTTTCATGGGGCGGCGAAGAGCTTCGCTTTATCGACCACTTCAACAACGCGCATACGCTGGTTCGTGGTTTCGCGACGCAGGGCTTCGGCGCACGCGATATCAACCAGAACCTGAGTTTCCAGGATTCGCTCGGCGGCACGACCTATTGGGCGGCGAGTGCGGAATTGCAGTTCCCGCTTTGGTTCCTGCCGAAGGAAATCGGAATCAAGTCCGCGCTATTCGTCGATGTGGGTTCGCTCTACGACTATGCTGGCGCGACCACGATCACGGGTCCGGGTACACCTATTCCGGGCACTTGCGGCGGTCCCAATATCTGCGTGTTCGACGACCGTTCAATTCGTGCCTCGACCGGCGTGAGCCTGATCTGGTCGTCGCCCTTCGGCCCGCGGCGCTTCGACTTTGCAGTGCCGCTTGCCAAGGGTCCGTACGACAAAACGCAGTTCTTCCGCTTTGGCGGCGGCGCGAAATTCTGATCGTTTGAATTTGCGCCGGCCGCACAGGCTATCGACGGCTTTGGCATGACCGATCCGGAGTTCTTCAATTCGCGCGGTCCGCTTGCGCTCGCGGCAATCGGCGAGTTGACCGGTGCTGCGGTTCCCGCGGGTGACGAAGGGCAGGTCGTCAGCGGAGCCAAGCCGCTCGACATCGCCGGTCCGCAGGACGTTACGTTCTATGAAGACGCGGCCTATGCCGATGCGCTCGCGGATTGCGACGGCGGCGCGTGCTTCGTGACGCAGAATCTCGCCGCAAGCGTCCCGCCCCATATCGTTCCGCTGGTCGTGACCAAGCCCTATATGGCCTTCGTGCAGGTAGCGCGCGCGCTGTTTCCCGATGATCTGCGGCCGCTCTCGATCGTCGGTACGCGGGGCGTCGATCCGGAGGCATCGGTTCACGAGGATGCGCGCCTCGAAGACGGCGTGGTGGTCGATCCGGGTGCGGTGATCGGCCCGGATGCGGAGATCGGCGCCGGCACCGTTATTTGCGCCAATGTCGTCATCGGGCCGAATGTCCGCATCGGCCGCGATTGCAGCGTCGGCCCGGGCGCCAGCATCACGCATGCGCTCGTCGGAGACCGCGTGATCATCCATGCCGGGGTTCGTATCGGGCAGGACGGCTTCGGCTACATTCCAGGCCGGCGTCACCTGAAGGTGCCGCAACTCGGCCGCGTCATCATTCAGGACGACGTCGAGATTGGCGCGGGTACCACCGTGGATCGCGGCGGCGGACGCGATACCATCATCGGCGAAGACACCAAGATCGATAACCTCGTGCAGATTGCGCATAATGTTTCGATCGGCCGGCACTGCATCATCGCGGGCCACGTCGGGCTTTCGGGCAGTGTCACGCTCGGGGACGGCGTCATGCTGGGCGGAAAGGTCGGGATCGCGGATCACCGGACCATCGGTGACCGGGCGCAACTGATCGCGCTATCGGGCGTTATGCACGACGTTCCTGCGGGCGAACGCTGGGGCGGCGCGCCGGCCAAGCCCATGCGGGAATTCTTCCGTGAACAGGTCGCGCTTCAGCGGCTTACCGGCAAGACTGCCAAGGACAAGACGACAAAACGAAACGGCTAGCGCCAGGGACCGAGACCAGAACAATGAACGCCGAAGCGAATTCCAACGTGATCGAACATGCGGAGCTGCTTGAACTCATACCGCATCGTTTTCCTTTTCTCCTCATTGACCGCATCATCGAAGTCAACGCGGATGAATCCTGTATCGGCATAAAGAACGTCACCTTCAACGAGCCGTTCTTTCCGGGCCATTTTCCGAACCGTCCGGTGATGCCCGGGGTATTGATGATCGAGGGCATGGCGCAGACGGCGGGCGCGATCTGCTCGAAGAGCACCGCGCTCGGAACGACGCCCAACGTATTTTTTCTCACGGTGGACAAGGCGAAGTTTCGCAAGCCCGTGTTGCCGGGCGATACCATCGAATATCACATGAAGCAGATCAGAAAGCGCCGCAGGATGTGGTGGTTCAGGGGCGAGGCCAAGGTGCGCGGCGAACTCGTCTGCGAAGCCGAGGTTGGCGCGATGATCTTGGACGACTGAGCGTGGCGAAGATTGCAGCGACTGCCAGCGTCGCGGACGGCGCAAAACTCGGTGCCGACGTTGTGGTCGGTCCCTATTGCGTGATCGGGCCCGAAGTCACGATCGGTGACGGCTCGCTCCTGGTTTCCCACGTTTCCATCCAGGGCATCACCGAAATCGGGGCCGGTGCGAAAATCCAGCCCTTTGCGTCGCTCGGCAGTCCGCCGCAGTCGGTGCATTACAAGGGCGAGGCGTCGCGCCTCGTCATCGGCAAAAATTGCGATATCCGCGAAGGCGTCACCATGAATACGGGGACCGCAGGCGGGCGCATGGAAACCCGCGTCGGCGACAATTGCATGCTGATGACGGCGGCGCATGTCGGTCACGACTGTATCGTCGGCAACAGCGTGATCTTTGCGAACAACGCCACCCTCGGCGGGCATGCCGAAATCGGTGATTTCACTTTCATTGGCGGTCTTGGCGCGGTCCATCAAAACACGCGCGTAGGCGAGCAGGCGATCCTCGGCGGCTGTGCCGGTATTCGTCACGACGTGATCCCGTTCGGCGCGACCGATGCCGAAGGCAATCTCGGCGGCCTCAACCTGATCGGCCTGAAACGGCGCGGCTTTGCGCGCGAAACCATTCACAAGCTTCGCGCTGCCTATCGCGAGATATTCTTCGGAAGCGGTGCGCTCAACGATCGGGTCGATGCGGTTGCGGCAGCATACGCCGGCGATCCCGCGGTAGAGCGCGTGGTCGCTTTCATCCGCGGTGCCGGAAAGCGCCGCCTGAACATTCCGACCTCCCGGCACGAGGCGGAATAGCTTGTCCGCAACGGGCGCATATGAAAGCGCGCCGCCGCAATCGGGCGAGTTGAAATCTCCTGTTGCGATCATATGCGGCGGTGGTGCGTTTCCCGCGGCGGTCGCGGAAGCCGTGCGCCGGCAGGGACGCGAAGTTCATCTTTTCCTGCTGCGCGGTTTTGCCGATGCCGCACTCGAGCGCTTTCCCCACGAATGGATAAAGCTTGGTTCACTTGCGCGGGTGGTCGGCAGCACGCGCAAGCGCGGCATCCGGGAGATCGTTTTCATCGGTAGCGTCGTGCGTCCCAGGCTTTCGCAGGTTGGTCTGGACTGGCGTTCGCTGCTCATGCTTCCCCGGCTGGCGCGGCTTTATCTCGGCGGGGATAACCGGCTGCTTTCGGGCGTCACGAAAATTCTTGGCGAGCAAGGCTACGTGCTCCGCGGGGCGCATGAAGTCGCGCCGGAGATTCTCGTTCCGGAAGGCCTCACGACACGACAGGCGCCGGATGCGAGGCAGCGCGAGGACATTCAGCTTGGCGTCGATCTGTTACGCGCGAACGACCGCTTTGATATCGGGCAGGCGGTCGTGATCGCGGGACGGCGCGTTCTTGCGGTTGAGGGGCCGGAAGGCACAGCTGACATGCTTCTTCGCATCGCAGAGATGCGGAGAAGCGCGCGACTGCGGTTAAAGGACCGCGAGGGCGTGCTCGTAAAGATTCCGAAGCCTTCGCAGGAGAGAAAGATCGACTTGCCGGCCATAGGCAGCGAAACGCTGCAGCAGGCCCGCGATGCCGGGCTCGCAGGCATCGCAATCGAGGCGCTCGGAACCATCGTCGTCGACCCGCAGCAGTTCATAGAATCGGCGGAGGCGGCCGGTCTGTTCGTGATTGCTTTGCCACCGACGCAGCGGGCCGCCGCGTGAGCGGGATTTTTCTCGTCGCCGCCGAGGCGTCCGGCGACCGGCTCGGTGCGAGCCTGATGGCCGCGCTGAAACGAAAGGACCCGGACATTTCCTTTCGAGGCGTTGGCGGCGAAAGCATGAGCGCTGCGGGGCTGCAAAGCCTCTATCCCATGGCGGAGCTTTCGGTTTTCGGCTTCTCCGATGTCATCCGGAGTGTCGCGCGGCTGCGCCGGCGCATGCGCGAAACGGTGGATGCAATTGTCGCGGAGCCGCCCGACGCGTTGATCCTGATCGACAGTTTCGGCCTGAGCTTCCGGATCGCGAAACGGGTACGCGCGCTGCTTCCGGGGATTCCGATCATCAAATACGTCGCGCCGCAGGTGTGGGTATGGCGCCAGTACCGCGCGAAAGCGATGCGGCCCTATTTCGATCATACGCTGGCGCTGTTTCCGTTCGAGCCGGAGGTGCATCGCAATCTCGGCGGCCCGCCATGCACCTATGTTGGGCATCCGGTGCTCGAGGAGTTGCCGCGGCTGCGGCCGGATGGTGCCGAAACCGTCCGGCGCGAAACACAACCGCCGCTCGTCGTGGTGATGCCGGGGAGCCGGCGCTCCGAGTTGCGCGACCTCATGGCGACTTTTGGTGAGGTGGTTGCGAAACTGCGTGCCGCGAAGGGGCCGCTCGATGTCGTGCTGCCCACGCTTGGCCACCTCGAGCCGCTGGTGCAGGAGGCGGCATCGAGCTGGGCGGTCCGGCCGCGGATCGTCGCGAGCGAGGATGAGAAACTCGCGGCGATGCGTACGGCGCGCGTTGCCATCGCAGCCTCGGGCACGGCGACGCTGGAACTTGCACTGGCCGGGGTCCCGCATGTCGGGGCCTACCGTATCCGCTGGTGGGAGGCCGCCATCGCGCGGCGACTGGTGAAGGTCCAGATGGCGCTTTTGCCGAATATCCTGCTCAACGAGCGCGTGGTGCCGGAACTTCTGCAGGAAGATTGTACCGTCGAGAAGATTGTCGCAGCCGTCGATCCCTTGTTCGAGAACCGCCCGGCGCGGCGCCGGCAGATCGAGGCTTTCGCGCGTATCGACGCCGTTCTTTCGACGCCCGAACCGCCGAGCGACCGTGCGGCCGCGCGAGTGATGCAAATCCTGACAGGTGCCGCTGCAAAGATGCGCTAGCTTTCCGGCAAGAGCCGGTTAACCATGCAGAAGCTATAGTTTACTTTGGATTCGAGCCGGTCGAGCCCCCGGCGCAACGAGGTCGAACGTCCGATGAAGAATGCCCGTGCGGCGATCGCCGGCGTCTGCGGATACGTCCCGCCGGATGTGCTGTCGAATGCGCAGCTCGCGAAGATGGTGGACACCACGGACGAGTGGATCACCGAACGCACCGGCATCAAAGAGCGCCACATCCTGAAAGGCGAGGGCCTCGGCACCTCGCACATGGCGGCGAAGGCGGTCGCGGGGCTGCTCGAGAAAACCGGTGTCGCGGCGCAGGAGATCGATCTCCTGATCTGCGCGACGACCACGCCCGATATGGTGTTTCCATCGACCGCAAATCTCGTCTGCGACATGGTGGGTATTCGCAATATCGCGAGCTTCGACGTGCAGGCGGCGTGCTCTGGTTTCGTCTATGCGCTTACGATTGCGAAGCAGTTCATTGAGAACGGCACCGCGCAGCGCGCGGTGGTCGTCGGCGCCGACAAGATGTCTTCCATCATCGACTATACGGACCGCGCGACCTGCGTGCTGTTCGGCGATGGCGCGGGCGCGGTCCTCGTGCAGAAGGCGGAAGACGGCAACGGCATCATCGACACCAAGCTTGGCTCCGACGGCTCGGGCTGGGTGCATCTGCACCAGAAAGCCGGCGGCAGCCGGATGCCGCCAACCGCGGAAACGGTCGCGAACCGTCTGCATTATGTGCATCAGGAAGGCGCGCAGGTTTACAAGTTCGCCGTGCACAACATGGCCGAAGTTGTTCGTGAACTGATGGATCGCAATTCGCTTACCGGCGCCGATATCGACTGGCTGGTTCCGCATCAGGCCAACCGCCGCATCATCGAGGCAACCGCCGAGCGCATGCAGTTGCCGATGGAGCGCGTCATGATGACGATACACAAATACGGCAACACGACCGCGGCGACGATTCCGCTCTCGCTGTGGGATTACGAAAGCCGGCTCAAGGCGGGCGACCGCCTGATGCTCGCGGCCTTCGGCGGCGGGTTTACCTGGGCAGGGGCCTACCTGAAGTGGGCCTATGACGGCGCAGAAAAAAAGGCGGCCTGAGCGGCCGCCTTTTTCTTTCGTTCGGATGATCCGGTCTTATCGACGCCGGGAAATCGGCAGATAGTCCCGCCGCGCGGCGCCGGTATAAAGCTGGCGCGGGCGGCCGATCTTCTG
>JAEZFA010000136.1 GCA_023417665.1 Pseudomonadota bacterium
GTCGTATTCATTGCGGTCGGCACGCCGTCGCGCCGCGGCGACGGTCACGCGGACCTGACCTATGTGCTCGCGGCCGCCCGCGAGATCGCGCAGGCAGCGAAAAACCCGCTCGTTGTCGTAACCAAATCGACCGTTCCGGTCGGCACCGGCGACCAGATCGAACAGGTGATTGCCGAAGTGAAACCGGCCGTAAAAATCGCCGTCGTTTCCAACCCGGAATTCCTGCGCGAAGGCGCCGCAATCGAGGACTTCAAACGTCCCGACCGCATCGTCATCGGCACCGATGACCCGGATGCGCGCAATGTCATGGCTTCCGTTTATCGCCCGCTCAACCTCAATCAGGCGCCCATTCTTTTCACCGGGCGGCGCACCGCGGAGCTGACCAAATACGCGGCGAACGCGTTTCTCGCGACCAAGATCACCTTCATCAATGAGATGGCCGATCTCGCGGAGAAAGTCGGAGCCAACGTGCAGGAAGTTGCGCGCGGCATCGGCCTCGATAACCGGATCGGCGGAAAGTTTCTGCACGCCGGGCCCGGCTATGGCGGCTCCTGCTTTCCGAAGGACACGCTGGCGCTCGTGCGCACGGCAAAGGAATTCGGCGCGCCGTCGCGCATCGTCGAAACCGTGGTCGATGTGAACGATCGCCGCAAGGCAGCGATGGCCGGGCGCGTGATCGCGGCGGCCGGCGGCTCGTTGCAGGGCAAGACCGTCGGCGTACTCGGCCTGACCTTTAAGCCGAACACCGACGACATGCGCGACGCGCCCAGTCTCGAAATCATTCCCGCGCTGCAGGCGGCCGGCGCCAGCGTGCAGGCGCATGATCCGGTCGGCATGCCGGCGGCGGCAAAAATGCTTTCCAGCGTCCGCTTCTGCGACGGCCCCTATGAGGCGGCAAAGGACGCCACCGTGCTCGTCATCATCACGGAATGGGATGTCTATCGCGCGCTCGACCTTGCGCAGCTGAAAAGCGCGATGCTTTCCCCGGTGATTGTCGACCTGCGCAATGTTTATGTGCCGGCCGAGCTTGCCTCCGAAGGGTTCCGCTACGTCAGCATCGGCCGTCCGCCGGTCTGATCCGGCCCCGCGGGCGGATTTGCCAATCCCGCCCGGACACGGCAAAAGGCTGTCGATCCCGTTTATTACAATGGTTTAGCCTAGAAATGCCGCGCATTCGTAAGGCCGTATTCCCCGTTGCCGGACTTGGTACCCGCTTCCTTCCCGCGACCAAGGCGATGCCCAAGGAGATGCTGACGGTCGTCGACCGGCCGGTGATCCAGCATGTGGTCGATGAGGCGCGCGCCGCCGGAATCGAGCATCTGATTTTCGTGACCGGCCGCGGCAAGGCCGTGATCGAGGACCACTTCGACCGCGCCTTTGAACTCGAAGCGACACTCGACGCGCGCGGCAAGAAAGCCGAACTGGAAATTCTGCGAGAAGCTCAGCCCGGCGCCGGCGAAACCAGCTTCACGCGGCAGCAGTCGCCGCTCGGGCTCGGCCATGCCGTGTGGTGCGCGCGTGATCTCGTCGGCAACGAGCCCTTCGCCGTCCTGCTTCCCGACGTGCTGGTGCTGGCGGAGAAAAGCTGCCTCGCGCAGATGATCGACGCCTATGCGCAGACCGGGGACAAGTCGAACCTGATTGCGGTGGAGGAAGTCGCGCCGGACCAAACCCATCAATACGGCGTCGTCGGCATGGGCGCGAAGAAGGGTCCCGCCTTCGAAATCACCGCCATGGTGGAGAAACCCGCCAAGGGCACCGCTCCGTCCAACAACATCGTGACGGGCCGCTACATCCTGCAGCCGGAAATCTTCGACGTACTGGAGAAGCAGGAGCGCGGCGCCGGCGGCGAAATCCAGCTTACCGATGCGATGATCGCGCTGTCGAAATCGCAGAAGTTTTACGGCTTCAATTTCCAGGGCAAGACCTACGATTGCGGCTCCAAGCTCGGCTTCCTCGCCGCCAATGTTGCATTCGGCCTTGCACGCGCCGACATCGAGCAGGACTTCCGCGCCGAGATCGCGCGCATTACGGCAGGCTGACTTGAAGAACGAGAGCAAACCGGCAATCCATCACGACGCCGCGGCTCGGCCGGCGGGATTTCTCGCACGCCTGAAACACCGTCTCTCGGGCCTGCTCGGCGAGGACGCGCAGGCGATCGTGCCGCGCCTGCTGCGCACCGACGGCCGCCGGCACGCGAAGAAATACGCGATCGCTTTCTTCATGATGTTTCTGGTCGCAATCACGACCGCGATACCGCCTTATCTGTTGAAGGACGTGGTCAACAAGATTTTCGTCGATCGCAATCACGCCGCGATCTGGCTGCTCGGCGGCGCGCTGATCGCCCTCTATCTGATCAAGGGCCTTGCGAGCTACGCCCAGGCGGTGACGCTGGCCCGCATCGGCAACAAGATCGTCGCTGATTACCAGAAGCGGCTGTTCGACAACGTGCTCACGCAAGGGATCCCCTTCTTTTCGAAGCAGCACTCCACCGAGTTCATGAACCGCATGAACAACGGCGCCATGGCCGCGCGCAACGTGATTGATCTTGTGGTTACCAGCATCGGCCGCGATGCGCTGACACTGGTTTTTCTGATTGCCGTAATGGTCATTCAGGAACCAGTGCTTGCCATTTTCTGCCTCGTCATCATGCCCATCGTGATTTTCGGCGTGAAGCGGCTGATCCGGCGCACGCGGCAGATCGCGAAGCGAAATTTCGTCGGGTACGGCAAGCTACTTCTGACCCTGCAGGAGTCGCTGCAAGGCATCCGCATCGTCAAATCCTACAATCTCGAAGACCGCATGCGCGAGCGCATGGCCGATAACATCGGCGAGGTCGAAACCAGCATGAACACCCGTGCGCGCGTCGCTTCGCGCGCCAGCCCGCTCATGGAAACGCTTGGCGGCATGGCGGTCGGCCTGTTCGTGATCTATGCCGGCCACAGCGTGCTCAACGACAACCGCATGCCGGGCGAGTTCATTTCCGCGATCGCGGCCCTGCTGCTCGCCTACGAACCTGCGAAGCGGCTGGCGCGGCTGAACCTCGATCTGGCGGCGAACCTGACCATGTCGCGCTACCTGTTCGACATTCTCGATTCCACGCCCGCGGAAGCCGAACCCGCGGCGCTGCCGGCATTGACGGTCACCCGCGGCGAAATCGAGTTCAAAAACGTCCGCTTCGCCTATCGGCCGGACGAGCCGGTATTGCGCGACGTTTCCTTTGTCGCCGAGGCGCAGCGCACCACCGCGCTGGTCGGCACCTCGGGCGGCGGCAAGTCGACGATCATGAACCTGCTCGAGCGCTTCTACGAACCCTCGTCGGGAACCATCGAGGTCGATGGAAAGAACATCGCGCTGCATTCGCGCCGCTCGCTGCGCGACCAGATTGCCTATGTGAGTCAGGATCTGTTTCTATTCTCCGGCACGATACGGGAGAACATTCTGCTCGGAAAAACAGGCGCGACAGACGAGGAATTCATCGCCGCCGCCAAGGCAGCGCACGCGCACGAATTCATCATGGGCTTCGAGGACGGCTACGACACGCAAGTCGGCGAACACGGCGCGCAGCTTTCCGGCGGCCAGCGCGCGCGCATCTCGATCGCCCGCGCGTTCCTGAAGAATGCGCCGATCCTACTGCTCGATGAGCCCACCGCCGCACTCGATGCCGAGTCGGAGATGGAAGTGCAGCGCGCACTCGATGATCTGCGCAAGTCGCGCACCACGCTCCTGATCGCGCACCGGCTCCATACCGTGATGGCGGCGGACCGCATTTGCGTGGTCGAGGGCGGCAGCATCGTCGAAACCGGCACGCATCACGAATTGCTCGCGCGCCGCGGCCGTTATCACGCGTTTTATCGCCTCCAGTTTAATGACCGCAATATTGCGAACGGATAGATAACCGATGAATAAATTGATCCGACCGATAATTCTGAGCGGCGGCGCCGGCACGCGGTTGTGGCCCGCCTCGCGAGACAGTCTGCCGAAGCAATTCCTGAAGCTTCTGGGCGAGCGTTCGACGCTGCAGGAAACGCTGCTGCGCGTCTCCGATCCGAAGGTCTTCGGCAAGCCCGTCATCGTCGCCAATCACGCTTATCGTTTTCTGGTCCGCGAACAGCTCGCGGAAATCGGGATCGACGCCGACATTGTGCTTGAACCCTCGCGCCGCGACTCCGGCCCCGCAATCGCTGCCGCCGCCGCATGGATTGCGAAAGCCGATGCCGAAACGCTTGTATTGGTGCTTGCAGCCGACCACGTCGTGACCAAGCCCAAGAAATTCGTTGCGGTTTGCCGGAAAGCGCGCGCCGCAGCGAAGAAGGGCCATATCGTGACCTTCGGCATCAAGCCCGATCACCCGGCAACGGGATATGGCTACATCAAGCCGGGCAAGGCGGTCGCAGGCGGGGGCGAGGCCCGCACGGTCGACGCATTCGTCGAGAAGCCGGATGCGAAGACCGCCGCAAAATACCTGCGCAAGAACTATCTCTGGAATTCCGGAAACTTCATGTTCCGGGCGGACGTGTTGCTTGATGAATATGCGAAGCACGATCCCGCGACGGTCGGTGCCGCACGGCGCGCGATCGAAGAGGCCGGCACCGATCTCGGCTTCATCCTGCTCGACGAAAAATCCTTCGACCGCACCACCAGGAAATCCATCGACTACGCCGTCATGGAGAAGACCCGGCTCGCCGCGGTCATTCCGGCCGACTACGGCTGGTCGGATTTCGGCGGCTGGAGTGCGGCCTGGTCGCTCTCGAAGCGGGACAAGCACGGCAACGCCGCCCGCGGCCCTGTCGCCGTGATCGACGCGAAGAACAATTACATCTCTTCCGACGGCAGGCTCACCACGCTCGTCGGCGCGGAGAACCTCGTCGTGGTCGTGACCGATGACGCCGTGCTCGTCGCCGATCGCGCGCGCGCGGAAGACCTGAAGAAACTCGTCGAAAAACTCCGCGCCGAGAAACGCGAAGAAGCCGATACCCATGCGAAGGTGCATCGCCCCTGGGGCAATTATCAGTCGCTCGACCGCGGCGAACGCTATCAGGTCAAGCGCATCGTGGTGAATCCGGGCGGGCGCCTCTCCCTGCAGAAGCACGCGCATCGCGCCGAGCATTGGGTTGTGGTTCGCGGCAGCGCGCTCGTCACCATCGGCGACACGAAAAAGACGCTGAACGAGAACGAGTCGGTTTATGTGCCGCTGGGCGCGGTGCACCGGCTGGAAAACCCCGGCACCGTTCCGGTCGAACTGATCGAGGTGCAGTCTGGCAACTATCTCGGCGAGGACGACATCGTCCGGCTCGAAGACGTCTATCAGCGCACGACGAAGGACTGATCTTCGTCGGCCGGCCGGCTATTTCTCCTCCCGCCAGATGCCCAGCGCTTCCTGCGCCGGACGGTCCGAGATTCCGAACAACACCGCCTCGCTTTTCGCGCTGTGCGAATAGCGCTTCCACGACGGCGCGACGAAAACGTCGCCCGCCTTCCAGTGAAACTCCTTGCCATCGATCATGGTCGCGCCTTCTCCCTCGACACAGGCGAAGATCGTGCCGTCGGTCGAACGATAGTCGCGCCCCTTGAAGCCCTTCGGCAGCAGCGACAGATGCGGCCCCATAATGGGCGTCGCCCAGCCGCCGGTCAGCGGATTGGCATAGCGGATGCGCGCGCCGTGGCGCGGATCGATCTCGTCCGCATCGCGCATGCGCATGAGGATCGGCTTCATCTTCGCGTAAGGGTAATTCACGATCGGACTGCGATCCTTGCGAACCTCCGCCCCGTCCGGCAGCACACCGGACGCAAAACGCGCCCAGCTGTCGCCGTCCTGCTTGGTGTTCGATTGCGACTCCCGCTCGAGATGTTCCGAGAACGCGGCATCGAAAAAGTTCACCGTCGGCAGATCGAGCACGTCGAGCCAGATCATCGGCCCGCTGCCGTCATGCCCGTGATCGTGCGCCGCCCAGTTCGCGGTAATGATGAAGTCGCCGCGGCGCATGACCGACTTCTCGCCCTCCACCGCGGTATAGGCGCCCTCCCCGTCCAGCACGAAGCGGATCGCGGACGCGGTATGGCGATGTGCGGGCGCAACCTCGCCGGGCAGAATGAGTTGCAGCCCGGCATAAAGCGACTGCGTGATCCGCGAGCGGCCGCGCATCGCAGGATTTTCCAGCACCAGCACGCGCCGCTCCGCTTCCTTCGCAGTGATGATGTCGCCGGCTTCCATCACGAGCTTCTTCGCATCGTCGAAATGCCAGATCGCAGGCACGCAAGGGGTGTTCGGCTCTTTCGGCACGAGGCCCTTGAGCACTTCCCATAGCGGCGCCATGTCATGTTTGGAGATGCGGTCGTAATAGGCCTGACGAACGGCGTCGGTAGCGGCGCTTGGCGCGCCCGCGGCCGGCATTGGACCGGTCATTGGCGTTTCTCCCGTTAACGCTGTTGTTGCGGAATCCCATCATCCGTTGACCGGGCTGTCAACGAAACCCTATGGTGAAAGCGCGGCGTAGCGGCGGTTTCCTCGCGGAACAGCCAAGAAAAAATAGGCGCGCATTGCATGGCAGGCGGGTTTCCCGAACTTCGCCATTCAATAGTCCGATCACGGGCCGGGATCGGGGCGTGCGTGGCGGGGATGAGTTCATGCGTTTGTGCCGCTATGACGACAATCGTCTCGGGCTGGTCGAGGGCTACACGCTCCGCGACGCAACCCGCGCGATCGAGAAACTTCCGCAATTGCACTGGCCGTTTCCGGCCGGCGATCAACTGATCGCGGAACTGGATTCCATGCGGCACGCCATCGAGGATGCAGCGGCGGCTTCGCCGCGCCGCCTGATCGCAGACGTAAAGCTCCTGAGTCCCGTGGGCAATCCACCGCGGATCATCGGCGCGCCGCTGAATTACAAGCTGCATGTCGACGAAGCCGCCGATCCCGCGATCAATCACGGCGTTCAGCTTTCGAACTATGACGGATTCCAGACGCCGATCGACAAGCACGGCCTGTTCCTGAAATCGCAGACCGGCGCGGTCGGCCCCGGCGAAGGCATCGAGATCAAGTTTCCCGGACGGCGCAACGATCACGAAGTCGAGCTTGCGCTTATCATCGGCCGCGGCGGCCGCAATATTCCGCGCGACTATGCGATGGACCATGTCGCGGCCTACACCATCGGGCTCGACATGACGGTGCGCGGCACCGAAGATCGCAGCTTCCGCAAATCCGCCGACAGCTATTCCGTGCTCGGCCCGTGGCTCGTGACGAAGGACGAGATTGCGCGGCCGGAGCAACTGAACCTGCACATCGCCGTGAACGGCACCATCCGGCAGCGCGCGAATACCCGCGATCTCATCGTGTCGATCCCGGATCTGATCTCGCGGGCATCGCAGGTCTACGCGCTCCATCCTGGCGACGTCATCATGACCGGCACGCCGGAAGGTGTCGCGGAAGTGCAGCCCGGCGATACGCTGATAGCCGCGATCGACGGGATCGGGGCCATGGAAGTGAAGGTCCGATAAATGCGCGACCGGCAGACTGACAGCCGCATCATCCGCGAGCTCGTGGAGAACTGGGCGATCTGGCGCGATGCCAGATTGTGGGACCGCTTCCGCACCGTCTGGCATGCCGACGGCCGCATGATGGCGACCTGGTTTCAGGGCAGCTTCGAAGACTTCATCGCGATGAACGACGCCGGGTGGGCCAAGGGCGTGCGTATCCTGCACTTCCTCGGCGGCAGCACCATCGATGTCGAAGGCGACCGCGCGATTGCCCAGACCAAGATGACGATCTCCCAGCGCGCGCCGATCGAAGGCGTGATCTGCGACGTAGTCTGCACCGGCCGTTTCTATGACTTCTTCGAATTTCGCGACGGCCGCTGGGGCCTTGTGCTCCGCCAGCCGATCTACGAGAAGGACCGGCTCGATCCGGTCGATCCGGCGGCAAGGCTGGCACTCGACAGGGAATTGCTCGCCCGCTTCCCCGAAGGCTATCGCCATCTCGCTTATCTGCAGACGCGGATCGGCTACGCGGTAAAGCCCGACATGCCCGGCATCGAAGGGGCGGAGCTCGATAGGCTTTATGCCCGCGGCGCGGAATGGCTTGCCGGCAAGGCATTGTAGTCCTGCCGCACCGCAACCGTTAAGAAGGGATTAACGATACCCTTCTACTTTTAGGCCGCGACGCCAACGACGCAGCCAGCATCATGTCCATCCCCCCGGCCTATCAAGTCGGCCTCGGTCTCTTTCAGATCGACCAGAAGGCTCTGACCGCACGGCCAGAAGTCTGGAAAGTACTCGGCCCGAATCTCGACGCGATCATCGATCGGCATTTCGAATTGCTGTTCGTGCATGCGCCCTACTTCATCGAGATGATGCGCAGGAACGGCGACGACTACAAAGCCCGCACGATCAAATACACCGAGCGGCTGTTCTGCTCGCCGATCGACGAGCAGTGGGTAAAGGACACGCAGGAACGCGCGCAGCTCGAAAAGGAAATGGGCCACGACGTTCGCAGCCGGCCCGGCATGAATTCTTACATCCTTCAGGAGCTTTCGGGGCTGCTCGCTAAGCAGCGCATGATGTCGCGCGCGAAAGCCTGCCAGCTGCTCGATGTCGCGACCCGGATTCTCAACCTCGACGTCGCGACCTCGGTTTCGATCCATTACAATTTTCAGGTGCGCGCGACCCGCGCAGAAGGCGACCGGATCGGACAGGCCGTCGGCAATTTCAGTTCCACGGTCCATACCGTGCGGCAGTCGGTATCGAGCGCCGTCGATCAGCTCAGCGCTACCTCGGACGAACTCACTGCGCTCGCCGGCACCGCGTCCGCGCAGTCCAACATGGCGGCAGAAGCCGCAGCGAGCACCGCCGAGAATGTCGGCACCATTGCCGCCGCCACCGAAGAACTCAACGCCTCGATTGCGAACATTCACGGCGAGGCATCGAACAGCGCCAGTCTCGCACGCGAAGCGGTCAGCCACGCCGAGCGCACGAACGTGACGATCCGCTCGCTCTCGGAAGCGGTCGATAAGATCGGCTCGGTCGCAAGCCTGATTTCGGAAATTGCGAGCCAGACCAACCTGCTCGCATTGAACGCGACCATCGAGGCCGCCCGCGCCGGCGAAGCCGGCAAGGGATTTGCCGTTGTCGCCTCCGAGGTGAAATCGCTCGCAACCCAGACCTCGAAAGCGACCACGGAAATCGGCCAGCAGATCGCGATGATCGAAGACGCTACTCGCCGTTCCGTCGACCAAATTGCCGACACCGGGCAAACGATCTCGGATATCGCGCGCACCGCCGAAATGATTGCAAGTGCGCTCAACGAACAGGCCGCCGCGACCGGCAATATCGCCGAAAGCGCGATTGCTGCCGCCAGCAATGCCAATACCGTCGCGAACGCGATGAAAACAGTGGAAGACACCGTCGCCAGAACCAAGGCGGCGGCGGCTACCGTGCTTACTTCGTCGCGCGACCTTACCGGTTCGACCGGCGAAGTCGCCACCGCGATGG
>JAEZFA010000075.1 GCA_023417665.1 Pseudomonadota bacterium
ACGAAGAAGAGCACGTCCTGGCCCTTGTCGCGGAAGTATTCCGAAAGCGTCAGGCCGGTGAGGGCGACGCGCGCGCGCGCGCCGGGCGGCTCGTTCATCTGGCCGAACACGAGGGCGCACTTGGAGCCTTCGCCGCCGCCCTTCTTGTTGACGCCCGATTCGATGAACTCGTGATAGAGGTCGTTGCCTTCGCGGGTACGCTCGCCGACGCCGGCGAACACCGAGTAACCGCCGTGCGCCTTCGCGACGTTGTTGATCAGTTCCTGAATGAGCACGGTCTTGCCGACGCCGGCGCCGCCGAACAGGCCGATCTTGCCGCCCTTCGCGTAAGGCGCGAGCAGGTCGACGACCTTGATGCCGGTGACCAGAATTTCAGCTTCCGTGCTCTGATCCGTATAGCTCGGGGCCGCAACGTGAATCGGCCGCGTGCCGGCAGCCTTGACCGGACCGGCTTCGTCGATCGGCTCGCCGACGACGTTCATGATGCGGCCGAGCGTGCCGTCACCGACCGGGACCGCGATCGGCTGGCCGGTGTCCGCGACGTCCTGCCCGCGGACCAGACCTTCGGTCGAGTCCATCGCGATCGCGCGGACGGTCGATTCGCCGAGATGCTGCGCCACTTCGAGCACGAGGCGCTGGCCCTGATTCTCGGTTTCCAGCGCGTTCAGAATTTCCGGCAGGTGATCTTCGAACTGCACGTCGACGACGGCGCCGATGACCTGCGTGATGCGTCCAACCTTCTTTGCCATTTTCGTCCTCGTACCTGAATCTTAGAGCGCTTCCGCGCCGGAGATGATCTCGATCAGTTCCTTCGTGATCATCGCCTGACGGGTGCGGTTGTAAGTAATGGTTTGTTTCTTGATCATGTCGCCGGCGTTGCGGGTCGCGTTGTCCATCGCCGACATGCGCGCGCCCTGTTCGGACGCCGCGTTTTCCAGGAGCGCCCGGAAAATCTGCGTCGCAAGGTTGCGCGGCAGAAGATCCGCGAGAATCTCTTCCTCGCTGGGCTCGTATTCGTAAACCGGCGTGTTGACGCCGGCGGGTGCCGCTGCCGAAGCTTCCGGCAGTTGCGGCGGAATGATCTGCTGCGCCGTCGGAATCTGCGAGATCACCGACTTGAAGCGCGAATAGAACAGCGTGCAGATATCGAACTCGCCCGCCTCGTAGCGCGCGACGATCTTCTGCGCGATTTCCGCGGCATTCTCGTAGCCGAGCTGGCGGACCGAACGCAGATCGATCACTTCGACGATCTGCTTCGGGAAAGACCGGCGCAGGATGTCGTAGCCCTTGCGGCCGACGCAGATGATCTTGACGGTCTTGCCGGCGGCGATGAGCGCATTGGCCCGCTCGCGCGCAAGCCGCGCGATCGAGGAATTGAACGCGCCGCAAAGACCACGCTCCGCGGTGCAGACGAGCAGCATGTGCACGTCGTCCTTGCCGGTGCCGCCGAGCAGCGCCGGGGCACCCGGCTGGCCTGCGACCTTGCCGGCGATGTTCGCGAGGATCGCGTCCATGCGCTCGGCATAGGGGCGTGCCGCTTCGGCGGCGGTCTGCGCGCGACGCAGCTTCGCCGCGGCGACCATCTGCATCGCCTTCGTAATCTTCTGCGTCGCCTTCACCGAGGCGATGCGATTGCGGAGGTCTTTAAGCGAAGCCATTGGCTACGTCTTTTCCCTGGAGCACGAGGTTACGAAAAAGACTTCGCGAAGGAATCGACCGCCGCTTTCAGCTTGCCCGCGGTATCGTCCGACAGATCTTTCGACGTGCGGATCGATTCCAGGATTTCGCCGTGCTGCGAGCGGATATTGCCGAGCAGGCCGTCCTCGAACGCCTTCACGCGATTGACCGGCAGTGCATCGAGATAGCCGTTGGTGCCGGCCCAGATCACGACGACCTGCTCTTCCATCTTCAGCGGCGAGAACTGCGCCTGCTTGAGCAACTCGGTGAGACGCGCGCCGCGGTTCAGCAGGCGCTGGGTCGCGGCGTCGAGGTCGGAGCCGAACTGCGCGAAGGCCGCCATTTCGCGGTACTGCGCAAGCTCGCCCTTGATCTTGCCGGCGACCTTCTTCATCGCCTTGGTCTGCGCCGACGAGCCGACGCGCGACACCGAAAGACCGACGTTCACCGCCGGGCGGATGCCCTGATAGAACAGGTCGGTTTCGAGGAAGATCTGGCCGTCGGTGATCGAAATCACGTTGGTCGGAATATAGGCCGACACGTCGTTCGCCTGCGTTTCGATGACCGGAAGCGCGGTCAGCGAACCGGCCTTCATGTCGTCGTTCATCTTCGCCGCGCGCTCGAGCAGGCGCGAGTGGAGATAGAACACGTCGCCCGGATAGGCTTCGCGTCCCGGCGGACGGCGCAAGAGCAGCGACATCTGGCGGTAGGCGACGGCCTGCTTCGAAAGGTCGTCATAGATGATGACCGCGTGCATGCCGTTGTCGCGGAAGAATTCGCCCATCGCGCAGCCCGAGAACGGCGCCAGGAACTGCATCGGAGCGGCGTCGGAAGCGGTCGCGGCGACGACGATGGAATATTCCATCGCGCCCTGCTCTTCGAGCACCTTCACGAACTGCGCAACCGTCGAGCGCTTCTGGCCGACGGCGACATAGACGCAATAGAGCTTCTGGCTTTCCGGGGCGCCGGCGACGTTCAGCGGCTTCTGGTTCAGGATCGTGTCGAGCGCGACGGCCGTCTTGCCGGTCTGGCGGTCGCCGATGATCAGCTCGCGCTGGCCGCGGCCGATCGGGATCAGCGCGTCGATTGCTTTGAGGCCCGTCGCCATCGGCTCATGCACCGACTTTCTCGGGATGATGCCCGGCGCCTTCACGTCCACGCGGGCGCGGGTCGAGGTCTTGATCGGGCCCTTGCCGTCGATCGGATTGCCGAGCGCGTCGACGACGCGGCCGAGCAATTCCTTGC
>JAEZFA010000124.1 GCA_023417665.1 Pseudomonadota bacterium
GCTCACCGTCAGCCGCCGCCTGAGCCGGCTCCTGAAGCCGCAGGACACGCTGGCGCGCATTTCCGGCGACCAGTTCGCGATCGTGCTCTTGTCCGAGCGCGAGGCCGAGCGCATCACCGCCTTCGCCGACACGCTCCGCCGCAGCATCCGCGCGCCGATCGGCTTCGGCGAACGCCAGATTTTCCTCACCGCATCTATCGGGCTCGCGCTGATCGACAGCCAGACCAAGGAGCGGCAGGAAGCGCTGAAGAACGCCGAGCTTGCCATGCATGCGGCGAAGCAGGCCGGCAACGACCGCATCGAGGTGTTCAAGCCCTCGATGCGTACCGACAAGGTCGACCGCGTCGCGCTGGAAGCCGATCTGCGGCGCGCACTCGAGCGCGACGAAATCATCATCATGTTCCAGCCGATCATCCGGCTCGAGGATCGCGCGATCGCGGGCTTCGAGGCGCTGTTGCGCTGGAACCATCCCAAGCTCGGCCGGCTCGGCCCTGCCGAATTCGTGCCGCTTGCGGAAGAAACCGGCATCATCGTCGAACTCGGCCGTTTCGTACTGGAGCGCTCGGCACGCCAGCTTGCGATCTGGCAGCGCGCCGCCGTCAGCATCACGCCGCTGTTCCTGAGCGTGAACATTTCCTCGCGGCAACTGATGCGCCACGATCTCATTCAGGACGTCAAGGGCGTGCTGTCGCGTCATACGCTGGCGCCGGGCACCCTCAAGCTCGAACTGACCGAGTCGCTGGTCATGGAAAACCCCGAGCTTGCCGCGCAGATGCTGCAGAAAATCCGTGAGCTTGGCGCCGGGCTCTCGCTCGACGATTTCGGAACGGGCTATTCCTCGCTCGCTTATCTGCAGCGCTTCCCCTTCGACACCATCAAGATCGACCAGCAATTCGTGAAGGGCTCGGGCGGGCGGCGCGGCGTGCGGCCGGTGATCCTGCGTTCTATCGTGCAGCTTGCCCACGATCTCGGCATGGATGTCGTGGCCGAAGGCGCGGAAACCGATTCCGATGCGGTCGAGCTTTACCAGATCGGCTGCGAATATGTGCAGGGCTTTGCGTTCGGCGAGCCGATGTCGGCGGAAGATGCGCGCAAGCTGATCGCCCCCGAACCCAAGGAGCGGCCGCGCTCACGCGCCCGCGCATCCGCAAGCTGACGCCTCAGGCGTGACCGGCTTCCGAAGAAAGCTTGGCGGGGTCGATACCGATCTTGCGAAGCGCCAGATCGTATTTCCGTTCGGCATGCGTGCCGAAGATCAATCCGGTATCCGCTTCGCAGTTGAGCCAGCCGTTCGCCTGAATTTCGCTTTCGAGCTGGCCCGGCGCCCAGCCGGCATAGCCGAGCGCCAAGACGGCACTTTGCGGACCGCTGCCGTTCGCAATGGCTTTCAGGATATCGAGCGTGGCGGTGAGGCAGATGCCGCCATTGATCGGAAGCGTCGAGTTCTCGACGAAGTAATCGGCGCTGTGCAGCACGAAGCCGCGCTGCGTTTCGACCGGGCCGCCCTTCAGCACGCGCACGGCATCGTCCTGCCCCGGCAATTCGATCAGTCCCTCGCCCGGCACGACGTCGAGTTGCACGAGCAGATCGGAGAAGTGGATGTCCTGCGCCGGCTGGTTGACGATGATGCCCATCGCACCTTCGGAGGAATGGGCGCAGAGATAGATCACCGCGCGGCTGAAGCGTTCGTCCTGCATGGTCGGCATCGCGACGAGGACCTGACCGTCGAGATAGCCGCTCTCCGGGGATTTCGAAGACTCGCGTGTAATCTTCATGGAGGGAATCTATCCGACCTTTGACGGGAAGAAAATGCGGCGCCTGGCCGGACATATTCACGCATTCGTGCTTGGGCTCCTGCCCGAATTGATGGTTACGGTGAGGTTCTGGTGAAAAAATGCGCTTGAACTGGTTAGGTTCCTTGCTCCTTTCCGCCGCGATCGCGGCTTTTGCGCCCGGCATCGCGAGCGCCGCATCGTCCGACGCGATTGTCGCAGGCGAAGCGAAAGTGCGCCTGCTTGCGTCGGGTCTATCCGATACAAAATCCGCGCCAGTTTTTCTGGGCGGCGTCGAAGTGGTTCTTTCTCCCGGCTGGAAGACCTATTGGCGCTATCCCGGCGATGCCGGCATTCCGCCGCGTTTCGACTGGAGCGGGTCGGAGAATGTGGCAAAGGTCGACGTGCTGTTTCCGGCACCCGCGCGCATTGTGGACGGCAGCGGACAGACATCCATCGGCTATGAGGAACGCGTAACTTTTCCGCTGCGCATTCTTGCGAAGGATGCATCGAAGCCGATCCTGCTGAAGCTCAAGCTGGACTTTGCGACCTGTGAAAAGCTCTGCATTCCCGCCGAAGCGGTACTCGCGCTCCCCGTGAGCCCGGCGGACAAGTCCGAGCCTGCGCTCGCAAACGCCGAACAGCGCGTACCCGAGATTCAGGATCGCGAGAAACCCCGTCCGCTCGCCTTGCTTTCGGCGAGGATCGAGCGCGGCAAGGATCCCGGCGGCAAGGATAGCCGCATCATCGTGAAGGCGCTGGCGCGCACGGTCGGCAAGCTTGATCTCTTCGCCGAAGGCCCGGACGAGGAATGGACTTTCGCCCTGCCGGAACTGCTCTCGAACGACGCCGGTCACGTGACCTTCGCCATTCCGCTCGAGGGCTCCCGGCTCGGCAAGGCCGAGGTGCCACCCCGATTGCGCCTGACGCTCACGGCCGGCGAACAGGCGATCGAGGCTCAATTGCCCCTCGACTAACCCGCCGTCCTGACTAGGATGCGCGCGCCCCGTGCCGGGTTCCCGGCGATATTTCAGCAGGACAGCGCAAGATGACGATCAAGGTCGGCGACAGACTTCCCGAAGCTACGTTTCAGGTCATGACGGTCGATGGCGTCAAGCCGAAGACGTCCGCCGAGATCTTTGCCGGCCGCAAGGTGGTGCTGTTCGGCGTGCCCGGCGCCTTCACGCCGACCTGTTCGCGCAACCACCTGCCCGGCTTCATCGCCAAGGCGGACGCGTTTTTTGCCAAGGGCGTCGACACCATCGCCGTGACCGGGGTCAACGACGTGCACGTCATGGGGGCCTGGGCCAAGCTCAATCCGGGGCCGGTCGAGTTTCTGGCCGACGGCAACGGCGACTTCGTGAAAGCGATCGGCCTCGACTTCAACGGAACCGAGCGCATGCTCGGCCCGGTTCGTTCGCGCCGTTACGCCCTTTATGCCGAGGACGGCGTCGTCAAGGTGCTGAACGTCGAGGAAGTGGCGTCCAAGGCCGAAGTTTCCAGCGCCGACAATCTGCTGCAGGCGATCTAGCAGCAGCCGCGCGTCACGCAATGATGTCGGGAAACAGCTGGTCCTCGATCTGGCTGATACGGTCGCGCAGCTGAAGCTTCCGTTTCTTCAGTCGCTGCAGCTGGATGCGGTCGTGGCCCGCGGTCGCAAACAGTGCATCGATCGCCGCATCGAGATCGCGATGCTCCTGCTTCAACCGTTCGAGTTCGAGCGTGAACTCGCGTTCTTCTTCCTGGGTCATTTCCTCGCCGCATTTCCGGCGCGCCAGCGCGCGTAAACGGAGTATCGCGCCGCCGCGGAACCCCGGCAAGCACCGGGGTTTACGGAGATTTTCGACTTTTATACCAAGCCGGTGGAATGCTGCACCGCTTTCAAAACGTCGCTGTCGACTTCCGGCCGAAGCGGTGGCAAGCTTTCTCGTCTCGAACTGCAAACAGGGAGAGAAGCGAAACCCATGTCAATTGAATCGCATTTGACCGAACTTGAGCGGAAGCATCAGGCTTTGGAACGCGAGATCGAAACGGAACGGATCAGTCCGGGAGGCAACAGCCTGCGGATCACCGAGCTGAAGCGGCGGAAGCTTTCGCTCAAGGAAGAAATCGTCAAGTTGCGTGAGACTATGCACTGATCGGCTCTGGCCGATCTTTTCGTTTCCGGCCGCCGGTTTCTTAAAAAGCCGGCGGCCTCATTCTTTTCTGAAAAGGCTTTCGGACGAGTTTGGAAGCACGCCAGACAATGAAAAACCCGGCGTGAGCGCTCACGCCGGGTTTTTTTCGTTTTTGGCTCGGAAAGAGGTTTACATCGGCTTCAGGTTGGCCGCCGCCGCCTTGCCGCGCTCGGTCGCAACATCGAACGAAACCTTCTGGCCTTCGTTCAGCGACTGCAAGCCTGCGCGCTGCACGGCCGAAATGTGCACGAACACATCCTTGCCGCCGTCATCCGGCTGGATGAAACCATAACCCTTCTGCGTGTTGAACCACTTCACGGTACCAGTAGCCATTCACGGCCTCCTTGAAACGCACGTCCTAGAGTGCGGTCGTCGTCGCCGCCCCCGACCATCGCGGGCGTCGTAACAATCCGAGTTTTGGGAAGTGTCTTGCAGATAGCCCCAAAACAGGAGCGTCGTATCAAGGCCAGCCAAACCCAGTTGCGGGCCGAGGTGACTCGATATTTGAGGCAAGGTCAAGGCGACTGAACCCCCTAAAGGCACGCAAGCTTACTCGCTCGGATTTGGCTAAAATTCTCCCGCAAGGCGTTTCGTTCCCATCGGCCAAACATATTTTTCCGCTAGGCAATGACCGGGAAGCAAACCGTCTAGGTTCGCTGGCATACCAACATTCTGCCGGCGACTTTGTTTGGTTCCGGCGCCATTCGTCATGGAACGATTGAAAACTGGGCAGGTCTTGTTGTGCTCGCCGCAAACGGCGACGCCAAAGCATCCACCCTCACATTACCTTCCGCGTATATGTGCGGAGAGCGGTTGCCGGGTAACGCACAAGCCCCGCTATTCGCCCGTGATCTTCCGCTGCACCCGCTTGTCGAAGCGCTCGACGTTTACCACCACCCGCTCATGCGTGCCGCCGCCGATCACTTCCTTCTCGTCTTCGGCAGTGACGTCGAAGAAGATGTTGCGGCCTTCGACCTTCGTGACCGTCGCAGTCGCCTTGATCTTCATGCCGACCGGCGTCGCCGCGATGTGCTTGACGTTCAGCAAGGTGCCGAGACTCTGGTGACCCGCGGGAAGCAAATATTCCGCGGCCTTGAGCGCCGCCGCTTCAATCAGATTGATCATCACGGGTGTCGCGAGCACCCGGATCTTGCCGGAGCCTACCCGCGGCGCGGTGTGTTCTTCACCGACAATGAGTTCGGCGGTGCCGGTTGCACCCGGCTTGATGGCGGAAGTGGTGTCGGTCATTGCTCTCTTTCTGTCGTCATCCTTCGAGACGCAAATCCTTCACACCGTCTCTCCGGGAGCACGAAAAGCATGTTCATTGCGGCCCGGTAATGACGAGAAATGACGCAGGGCTTCGGTAATCGGTTGATTGCCGACGCCGATCACTTCACCAGCTTCGCCGCCTCCCGTCCCGCGATACGCCCGGAAAAGATGCAGCCGCCGAGGAAGGTGCCTTCCAGCGCGCGGTAGCCATGCACGCCGCCGCCACCGAAGCCTGCGACCTCGCCGGCCGCGAATACGTTGCCAAGCGGATTTGTGCCGTCCTTCAGCACCCGCGCGGATAGATCGGTCTCAAGCCCCCCAAGCGTCTTGCGGGTGAGCACCCACAGCCGTACCGCGATCAGCGGTCCCGCGGCCGGGTCGAGCAGCCGGTGCGGCTTGGCCACGCGGATCAGCTTGTCACCGATATAGCCGCGCGCCTGACGGATTGCCGCGATCTGCGCGTCCTTGCCGAACTTGTTGTCGAGATCGCGATCACGCGCCTCGACTTCGCGCGTGACGGTCGCAAGATCGAGGAGGTTCTTCTGCGTCAGCGCATTCATCTTCGCGACGAGTTCGCCGAGTGTATCGGCGACCACGAAATCCTTTCCGGCGTTCACGAATTTCTGCACCGGCGTGAGCGTACCGCGGCCGCGCTTCAGCACGCCCATGATGCTCTTGCCGGTCAGATCGGGGTTCTGCTCCTGCCCGGAAAGCGCGAACTCCTTCCCGATGACGCGCTGGTTCAGAAGAAACCAGGAATAATCGTCCCCGTGTCTGGTGATGTGCTCGAGCGCCCCCAGACCATCGAAGCCGGGGTAGAGCGGGATCGGAAAACGCTTGCCCCGCGCGTCGAGCCACAAAGGCGTCGGTCCGGACAGAATGCGGATGCCATGGCGCGACCAGATCGGAGCATAATTGTCGATGCCTTCGGGGTAGTGCCACATGCGGTCGGCATTGATCAGCCGCCCGCCCGCCTGTTCGACCACGCCTTGCATCAGGCCGTCGACATGATCCGGCACGCCCGAGAGCATTTGCGCCGGCGCGCGGCCCATGCTCGGCGGCCAGTTCTTCCGAACGAGATCGTGATTGCCGCCGATGCCTCCCGACGTCACGATGATCGCTTGTGCCTTCAACCTGAACTCGCCAACCACCGTGCGCGAAGACTTGGCGGCGCGCTCGACATTCGACGGCTCCAGCACTTCGCCTTCAACGCCATCTTCCACGCCGCCGCTTGCGATCAGCTTCGTCACGCGATGGCGGAAGCAGAAACGCACGAGGCCCTTCTTCTCGGCTTCGCGCAGCCGCCGCACGAACGGCGCAATGATCGCCGGTCCCGTGCCCCAGGTGATGTGAAAGCGCGGCACCGAATTGCCGTGCCCGGTCGCAAGATAACCGCCGCGCTCCGCCCAGCCCGGCACCGGAAACCAGCGCACGCCCTGCGCATGCAGCCACGCGCGCTTCTCACCGGCGGCGAAATCGACATAGGCCTCCGCCCATTTTTTCGGCCAATGATCTTCCTCGCGGTCGAAAGCCGCGGAGCCCTGCCAGTCCTGCCAGGCAAGTTCGCGGGAATCCCTGATGCCGAGCCGGCGCTGCTCGGGCGAGTTCACCAGCATCAAGCCACCGAACGACCAGTATGCCTGCCCGCCCAGCGACTGCTCCGGCTCCTGATCGAGCAGTATGACTTTCTTTCCGGCGTCGGCGACTTCCGCCGCCGCCACCAGCCCCGCCAGCCCGCCGCCGACGACAATGACGTCCGCGTCCATATATTCCTCCCGCATTCCTGATGCGCGTTTTATGTGCGCGGCTTCGCTTGCCGCTGTTTGCTGCCTGTGATTATAGCCTAACGAAATCGAACTTCTCGCGCGAGCCGCGCCTTCCGCAACGGCATCCATGCAAAAACTACATTCGCGCTACGGGCGCATCATTGTCCCGGGCCTGCTGACCTTTTTCATGACCGCCCTCGTCTCCGGCCTATCGACGGTGATCGCGCTCGGCTTCACGCGTGCCGCGCTGAACATCTGGCCAGGCGCATGGCTGGCGTCCTGGACGCTGGCGTTTCCGGCAGCGCTGTTCATGTTGCCGTTCTCGCAATGGCTGGCGGGCTTCGTGATCCGGCGGCCGTAGCGCTTCAGCTCTTTTTCGCCCCGGTTTTTCCCAAGGTCCTCGCCACATAGGCGCGGATGTTTTCGATCGTCTCTTTCGCTTCCCAGACCTTCATAATCTGTTTTGCGAGACTGCCCCGATCGTTTTTCAGAATTTGCCGTGCGCCAACCCGCAAGTGCCGCTTGTTCGCGGCGAAAGCTTCTAGCCTGATCGCGGCAAGCTGCTGCGCTTTCTCAATCGCACGCGCCATCAGGCGATCCGCGTTCACGGCTTCATCGGCAAAGCCGTTCTGAAGCGCGCCCTGCGTGTCGAAGGTTTCGCCGCTCGCGGTGAAGTTCGGGAAATGCACGGGCGACGTGGTCGCGCGGAGCACTTCGAAAGCGAACGGAGGAAACGGCACGCCGACCAGCAGCTCGGTCACGCCCATGCGACCCGCATCCTTCGCAAGCACGCGATAATCGGCGCAACAGGCCAGCACCGCGCCGCCCGCAATGGCGTGCCCGTTGATTGCAGCGACGAGCGGCTTCGGAAAGTAAAACAGCTCCTCGTACATCTCGTCGAGCGCAAGCACGAGCGCGCGAAGATAGCTCCGCCCGCCTTCCGCCGCGCGCGGCAGGTCGACGCCGGCGGAGAAAATCTTTCCCTTGCTCGTCAGGACCACTGCCCGCGCATCCGACTTTGCGAGGCGCCGGAACTCCTTCTTCAGCACCTTGCAGAAATCGACATCGAGCGCATTGGCCTTTCCGCGCTTTAACTCGACGACGGCAATCCCGTTCTCGCTACGAATTTCCAGCACTTACTCTTTCTCGCTCTGCTTCTTGTGGTGCTGCATGTACATGAACACCGTCAGGGCGATGATGACCGCGGCAATGCCGCCGCCCATGAGCAGAAGGTTCTGCGACGCATCGCCGACCAGCGTTCGGCCGAGGAAGAACACGCCAAGCGCCAGCACCACGACGCCGGAGAGCGTCACCTTCAGGTCGTCGATGCTCTCGACCTTGAGCCAGTCCGGCACCGGGATCTCGTCCTGGATATAGAGCTGGTACAGGCCGATCGCGACCACATGCAGCACGGTCACGAGCAGGAACGCGTCCACCGCCTCGATCGCGGCAAGCATCAGCTGCTTGGTGTCGGTTTCCCAGCGCAGGAGCGCGATGACCGCATCCACGATTTCCCAGAGCGAGTGCGCAAGCAGCGCCGTTGCGATCAGAAAAGTGCCGACGATCGCCAGCAGCATCGAGCCGCGCGCAACCAGCACGAAGAAGCCGAGAAACGGCCGCTCCTTCATGGCCAGACGCCAGTCGACATCCTTTTGCAGCGGCAGTTTTTGTTTGCGGGGTGTGGTGGGCATCTTCCGCTTCCTGAAAAGCCCCCACCCGCTCGCTTACGCTCGCCTCCCTCCCCCGCTTGCGGGGGAGGG
>JAEZFA010000196.1 GCA_023417665.1 Pseudomonadota bacterium
TGGAAGTCCTGCATCAGTACCGGGCCGCGCGGGCCAGCGGTGAGCGTGTTCTGGTTGTCGGCGACGGGCGCGCCGCCTGCGGTCGTCATCACGGGTTTATCGGCGATGATGTTCCTCCTCTTTCAGCGTGAAGGCGCGACCATGGGGCCTAGTTTAGATAAGGTCTAATCGTATTGATTGAGGAAGCCGATAAGATTATCTTATGGGTATGCTCACCCTCCGCCAGCTCCGCTATTTCGAGGCCGCCGCCCGTTCGGGCCACTTCGGGCAGGCCGCCGACGAATGTGCGGTGAGCCAGCCTGCGCTTTCGATGCAGATCAAGGAGCTGGAGGAGGAACTCGGAGCGGCGCTGTTCGAGCGCCGGCCGGGCGAGGTGGTGCTCACCCCGCTCGGCCACGAGATCGCAGCGCGCGCTTCCAGCATCTTGCTTGCGGTGAACGACCTCGGTGCGATCGCGAAGCACCGCACCCGGGTGCTTGCCGGTCCGCTCTCGCTCGGCATCATCCCGACGCTTGCGCCCTATATTCTGCCCCGCCTGCTCGTTCATCTGCAGAAGGAATATCCGCAGCTGCGGCTCGAGCTGCGCGAGGCGCAAACGAAGGCAATGCTTGCCGAACTCGTCCGCGGCGAACTCGATCTCGTGATGGCGGCGATCCCGAATGGAATGTCCGATCTCGACGAGGAGCATCTGTTCGACGACCGCTTTCTGCTCGCGACCCCTTCCGAGGACCCGCGGAAGACGCGCGTGGATCCGGAAACGCTCGATCCCGCGCAATTGATCCTGCTGGAAGAAGGTCACTGCCTGCGCGACCAGGCGCTTTCCTTCTGCGCGCCGGAGCGCGGGTTGATGAAAACCGGGCTCGGCGCGACATCACTCTCGACCGTGATGCAGATGGTCGCGAACGGCTACGGTGCGACCTTCATCCCGGAGATCGCGGTGGAAACCGAAACGCGCGGCAGGAATTTATCGCTCTCGCGCTTCACCGCGCCAGAGCCGTCGCGAAAGATCGGGCTGGTCTGGCGCAAGACCTCGCCGCGCAGGCGCGACTTCGAGGCCTTCGGCGCGGCGGTGAGGGAAGCGCTGAAGAACAGGCGCAAATAAAAAGGGCGGCCGAAGCCTCCCTTTTTTCGTCATGCCCGGCCATGTGCCGGGCATCCACGCCTTCAAGAGCTTCAACGAAGTAAAGACGTGGATGGCCGGGACAAGCCCGGCCATGAAGAGTTCTACGGTTATTCCGCCGCTGGTTCAGCCGCGGGCTGCTTCTTGTTCTCGATGTCTTCGCCGGTGGCCTGATCGACCGCCTTCATCGAGAGGCGGACCTTGCCGCGCTCGTCGACGCCGAGCAGCTTCACCTTCACCATGTCGCCTTCCTTGACGACGTCGGAGGGCTTGTTCACGCGCGCTGCCGCCATCTGGCTGACATGCACGAGGCCGTCTTTCGCGCCGAAGAAGTTCACGAAGGCGCCGAAGTCCACGACCTTGACGACCTTGCCGTCATAGATCGCGCCGACTTCCGGCTCGGACGTGAGCGACTTGATCCACTTGATCGCGGCTTCGATCGCTTCGCCCTTGGACGAAGCAACCTTCACGGTGCCGTCGTCCTCGACGTTGATCTTGGCGCCGGTCTTTTCGACGATCTCGCGGATCACCTTGCCGCCGGTGCCGATCACGTCGCGGATCTTGTCGGTCGGGATCTTGATGACCTCGATGCGCGGCGCATGCTCGCCGAGCTGCGGACGCGCCGCAGTCAGTGCCTTCGACATCTCGCCGAGGATATGCAGACGGCCGTCCTTCGCCTGGCGAAGTGCGACCTGCATGATCTCTTCGGTGATGCCCGCGATCTTGATGTCCATCTGCAGCGCGGTGACGCCGTTCTCGGTGCCGGCGACCTTGAAGTCCATGTCGCCGAGGTGATCTTCGTCACCGAGAATGTCGGAAAGCACCGCGTAGCGGGTGCCTTCGAGGATGAGGCCCATCGCGATGCCCGCGACCGGCGCACGCAGCGGCACGCCGGCATCCATCAGCGACAGCGAGGTGCCGCAGACGGTGGCCATCGAGGACGAGCCGTTCGATTCGAGAATCTCCGACACGACACGGATCGTGTAGGGGAATTCGGTCGAAGGCGGCAGCATCGGATGCACCGCGCGCCAGGCGAGCTTGCCATGGCCGACTTCGCGGCGGCCCGGCGAACCCATGCGGCCCGCTTCACCGACCGAGAACGGCGGGAAGTTGTAATGCAGCAGGAAGTTTTCCTTGTAGGTGCCGGGCAGGGCGTCGATCCACTGCTCGTCTTCCGCGGTGCCGAGCGTCGCAATGCAAAGTGCCTGCGTCTCGCCGCGCGTGAACAGCGCGGAGCCGTGCGTGCGCGGCAGAACGCCGACCAGTGCTTCGATCGGGCGGACGGTTTTCACGTCGCGGCCGTCGATGCGGATGCCGGTGTCGAGGATCGAATTGCGGACGATGTCGGCTTCGAGTTCTTTCAACACTTCACCGACCAGCGACGGCGCGGGAGCGTTCTCGCCTTCGGCGGCGATGGCTTCCTTGGCCTTCTTCTTGGCGGCGCCGACCGCGTTGTAGCGGTCCTGCTTGATCTTGTTGCCATAGGCGGCGCGAAGATCGGCTTCGGCAAGCGTCTTGAGCTGGTTCTTGAGCGCGGAGTTGTCCGGCGCGTTGAGTTCGCGCGGTTCCTTCGCGGCCTTTTCGGCGAGGCGAATGATCGCGTCGATCACCGGCTGGAAGTGCCGGTGGCCGAACATGACCGAGCCGAGCATCACTTCTTCGGTGAGTTCCTGCGCTTCGGACTCGACCATCAGCACGGCGTCCTTGGTGCCGGCGACGACGAGATC
>JAEZFA010000218.1 GCA_023417665.1 Pseudomonadota bacterium
TATCTCGTCAACTCCGAGGGCGAGCGTTTCATGGAGCGCTACGCCCCATCGGCCAAGGATCTGGCTTCGCGCGACGTCGTCTCGCGCTCGATGACCATCGAAATCCGCGAAGGCCGCGGCGTCGGCAAGAACAAGGATCACATCTACCTGCACCTCGATCATCTCGATCCGGCGGTGCTGCATGAGCGGCTGCCCGGTATTTCGGAATCCGCCCGCATCTTCGCCGGCGTCGACGTCACCAAGGAGCCGATCCCGGTGATCCCGACCGTCCACTACAATATGGGCGGGATTCCCACGAACCCCTATGGCGAGGTCGTCACCAAGAAGAACGGCGATCCCGACACCGTCGTGAACGGGCTTATGGCGATCGGCGAGGCGGCCTGCGTTTCGGTGCATGGCGCGAACCGGCTCGGTTCGAATTCGCTGATCGATCTCGTGGTGTTCGGCCGCGCGGCGGCGGATCGCTGCGCGGAGAAGCTCACGCCGAACGACAAGCACATGATGCTGCCGGCGGCGCCGACCGAGAAGGCGCTGTCGCGTTTCGATCGCCTGCGCAACGCCAAGGGCTCGACCTCGACTGCGGACCTGCGCCTGAACATGAAGAAGGTCATGCAGACCAATTGCGCGGTCTTCCGTACCGACGAGATTTTGCAGGAAGGCACCAAGCTCATTCACGGCGTGTTCGGCAGCGCACACGACGTGAAGGTCACCGACCGCTCGCTGATCTGGAACACCGACCTGATCGAGACGCTCGAATTCGACAATCTGATCAGCCAGGCGGTGGTCACCATGGATTCGGCGCTGAACCGCACCGAATCGCGCGGCGCGCATGCGCGCGAGGACTTCCCCGACCGCGACGACAAGGAATGGATGAAGCACACGCTTTCCTGGGTCGATTTCGAAACCAAGAAAGTCTCGATCGACTATCGCCCGGTCCATACCTACACGCTGACGAACGAGGTTCAGTACATCGAGCCCAAGGCGCGGGTTTACTAGGTCTTGCCCGCATGAAGGCTGCGCTGCCCATACTCATCATCAATCTGGATGCTTCGGCCGGGCGCCTTGCGTTTCAGCGCCGCCAGTTTGCGCGCATGGGCATGACCTTCGAGCGGGTTCCGGCGATCGACGGGCTCGCGCTGCCGCGTGCGACCTACGAGCGTTACGCCTTCCAGTGGGATCGCCCGATTTCGTTTTCGGAGGTTGCCTGCCTGCTCAGCCACAGCCTGTGCTGGAAAAAGGCCGCCGAAGGAAACGGCGCCGTGGTCATGGAAGACGATCAGGTGCTGGCGGACGAACTGAAGCCGGTGCTTGCCGAACTTGCTTCCCGGGAAGGCGCGATGGTCTTCAATTTCGAGACGCAGCCCCGGCCCCGTTACGTTTCGCGCGAACCGCGCGAAACCATTGCCGGTGTTACGTTCTACGATCTTTTGATGCCGACCGCGGGTGCCGGCGCCTATTTCGTGACGCGGGACGCGGCGCGCATTCTGCTGGAGCGGCTGGAGCGTCGCGCGGCCATCGCCGATTACTTCGTCCACTCGGCGCCGGGGATCGCGCATTTTCAGGCCGACCCGGGGCTCACGCTGGAGCTCCGCACGCTCGGCGGCATGTATCGCAAGGGTTTTCGGCACGACGCGGTCAGCGTCATCAGCCGCAGCACGCACGGCCGGAACCTCGCGATCCGGCTCTACTGGACCGTCAAGCATCCGGTCATGCGCCTGCGGCGCGGGATGAGCCAGATCGGGCTCAGTCTCAGGAAGGCGCGCGTCCGGCCGATCAGCGTTCATCGCAAGGTGGAGCCGAGCCCGTCGATCCTCGCGAATTTCGAGGCGATGGAAGCGCTCGAGAAACAGAAGAGTGTGGTCAATGCGTGAGCGGACCGTAACCCGGAGACGGACATGAAGCTGGCGATCGTTTCCGACGGCAATGATTTCGCGATCTACGAGGATGCCTCCTGGAAGTCGGGCACCGCGCAGAAGCTTGCGATGCTGAACCGCAATCAGGCCGATTTCACCATCGTGCCGGCCGAAGGCGCGCCCCAAGGCCTGCCTTCCGGCGCGTTCCAGACGATCAATGATGCCCTGATCGCACTCCGCGAGGCGGGTTTCTCATTCGAACAATACGAGAAGTAGCCATGGTCGAACTGACACTCCCGAAGAACTCCCGCGTGGTCGAAGGCAAGACCTGGCCGAAGCCCGAGGGCGCCACCAATATCGAGGAACTCCGCGTCTATCGTTACGACCCGGACAGCGACGCCAATCCGCGGATCGACACCTATTACGTCGATCGCGACGATTGCGGGCCGATGGTGCTGGATGCGCTGATCTGGATCAAAAACAACGTCGACGCGTCGCTCACCTTCCGCCGGTCCTGCCGCGAAGGCATCTGCGGCTCCTGCGCCATGAACATCGACGGCACCAATACGCTCGCCTGCACCTGCGGCATGGACGAGAGCAAGGGCGCGGTAAAGATCTATCCGCTGCCGCATATGGAGGTCGTGAAGGACCTCGTGCCGGACCTGACCGGCTTTTACGCGCAGCACGCTTCGATCGAGCCCTGGCTCAAGACCGAGACGCCGGAGCCGTCGGCGGAATGGAAGCAGAGCCGCGAGGATCGCGAGAAGCTCGACGGTCTTTACGAGTGCATTCTGTGCGCCTGCTGCTCGGCGTCGTGCCCGAGCTACTGGTGGAACCAGGACCGCTATCTTGGCCCGGCCGCGCTGCTGCAGGCCTATCGCTGGATCGACGACAGCCGCGATGAGGCAACCGGTGAACGGCTCGACGACCTCGAGGATCCGTTCCGGCTTTATCGCTGCCACACCATCATGAATTGCGCGAACACCTGCCCCAAGGGTCTGAACCCCGCCAAGGCAATCGCGGAAATCAAGAAGAAGATGGTGACGCGTCAGGTCTGACGCGGCCGACAAGGCGCTCAGGCAAGCGCGGCGATCATTCGGCCGGCGGGATGGAGATACCGGTTTCATCCCGCTGCGCGATGCGCCGAAACAGCAAGCGCAGTGCAAAATAAAGCGCGCCGAAGACGCCTAGCGTCAGAATGGCGGTGATGATGCCGAGTGCGGCCGTTGCATGGGCCAGCGATTGCGTCTGGCTTCCGGTCGCCATGCCTGCAAAGGAAAGCAGGAAGGCAGCGCCGCCCACGATCATGGCCGGCATCAGCGCGATCATGGCCGCGCCGAGGACCAGCAGCGCACCCAGCACCCAGAAGCCTGCGTAAATCTTCCAGAACAGCCGCATGACGCCGTCATAGACGCGGTGCGGTTAAGGACTAGGAAAGAACCGCGGACGGAATGGGCCAAGGGCGCTTCCGCCAAGAAAAGCAGTGCTTTGCTCCGGGTTGCCGGTTCAACGGAGCACCCGGCCTTGCGCCCGCGAGATCCCGCGCACGATTGCCGCCCTTCGTGCTTGATCGGGACGGCTATAACAACGAGGCGGTGTGCCGCCGGCCGGTTGTGAAAGCCCTTAAAAAGTTGATGGCCGCATGCCTTGCGGCATACGGCCATCGAAACTAATCGCGAATAGCGACGAGTTACGCCGCCTTCTTCTTGCGACGCTTCTTCGTCTTCTTGGCCTTGGCCTTTTTCGCCTTCTTAGCCTTAGCCTTCTTCGCCTTCTTACGTTTTGCCATGATATGCCTCTTGGCGGATGTTGAGTTGCGCTCGCCAGAACCGGATTTAGCTTTCGATCCCTTTGAACGCTTGGAAACCGGTTTTCTCACCGGGCGCGGTTTTGAAGTTTCCTTCGGTTCGATTCCGAAGATGCCCATCATGGGACTGCTTGAGTCGCTCCTGGGCATTCGCTTCCGTCTCGAACAACCGGCAGCGACATATCGCGCACGCTTTTGTCGTTTGCCAATAGGGGTCGCAGATATCGCGGGTGTTTGAGACTCCAACTACGAGGTGTTGCGAGTCGAAACTTCGCAGCGAAGCGAGTTTTCAATTGACATTGAAAACTGCCGACGCCGCTTCAACGGAAAGAAATATTATCGAACTTTCATAGAGTTAGCGTAAGCGCATTTTCGCGCGTCGATTCCATTTCAAGAACGCAGAGAGTGAAGAAAGATTCCTGCGAGAAATCGTTTAACCCTCTTGAAAAAAATTATTCACAGGCACGCGAAACAGCGTTGTGAATCGTTGTCGCGAGTCAATTTTTGTCAAAACGCGCGCTGATTCGCGCAAAGTGATTCGTTTTTCGTTCGAAGATCGCAGTTTGCCGCCGCGTACTTCGCCATGCGCGGTCGTCATGCCGAAGTTTTCGGGGAAGGTGCGCTGCCTTATGCCGAGCGAAGCGCGCGTGCGTGCGTTTGCAGGACGGAATTCGCCAGATCCTGCCCGTCGGTAACCGCTTCCTTCCAATAGGAAAGCGCATTGGCGCGCGGCGCGTCGATCTTTCCAAGCACACCGTCGGAATCGAAGGTGAGTACGGCGTCGAACTTCTTCGCGATCGCCTGCATGCGCTGGTTCTGCGAGAGAAAGTTCACGAAAAGCTTGGAAATCCCACGATTTCTCGCGGCCAGCACCGTACGCGCAAACAGTTCGGTGCCGATGCCGCGGTTCTGATAGGCCGGTTCGACGCTGAAGGCGGCTTCCGCTTCGCCGCCGCCGACGCCACGAAAGCCGCGAAGCTCCGCGACCCCGCGCAGAATGCCGTCCACGAAGTACCCATGCGCGATCGAGTGATTGCCCAGCGCGTGCTCGGCATACTGGTTCACGAAAAAGTCGCTGACCGGCGAACCGAAACGCAGCCGGCGGCTCTGCGGATCGAGGCGCAACAGATGCGCCTTCAGGGCCGCGGTATCGGCGGCCCAGAGCTTGCGGAAAAAGTACTCGCCTTGCGGCGTTACGCTCGTCTTCATGTCCAGATCCACGGCGGGCCGGGGTCGAATCGGCCGGCCCATACACTTTCGTACCTGATGTATGTGCACTGCAGCATTTTGCAACCGTGCCGAAGGATTGTTGCCGGCCCATGACCAAACAAGGGCCGCCGCGAGGCTGCAGTAAAATCACGCTAATAGGTTGTTTTTCAATACGATTTCAGCAAAAAGGGAGCGCTTAACAAATCCCTAATGCATTCTGTGCAATGCCGTGCTGCACCTGCGAACTGCACCGATGCGCGCTTGCCCGCGTCCATCCGGCGCGGTTATGTCCGCCACTTATTAAATAGAGGCAGGAAAGGCCGCCCGCGCAATGCCGGGAATCGCCGAACGCTATGCGGGACTGGCCGAACGGGGTGCCCTCGAAAAAGACGAGGCGCAGGCGCGCGCCGTCGTCCGCCTTCAGAAACTCCAGGACGAGCTTGCGACCTATCGAAAGGCCTCGAAATCCTCGCCGCTCGGCTGGCTGATGGCGCGCGGGCCGAAGGCCGCCGCGCCGCAGGGTCTTTATATCTGGGGCGACGTCGGCCGCGGCAAGACCATGCTCATGGACCTGTTCTTCGAAACGGCCGCGGTCGAGAAAAAACGCCGCGCGCATTTTCACGAGTTCATGGCGGACGTGCAGGACCGGCTGGTGCAGGCGCGTCACGCGATCAAGGAGGGGCGCGCGAAAGACGGCGATCCGATCGCGCCGGTTGCGGCGGCACTCGCGGAGGAGGCGTCGCTGCTGTGCTTCGACGAGTTTCACGTCAACGACATTGCCGACGCGATGATTCTCGCGCGGCTGTTCGAGCGGCTGTTCGGGCATGGCGTCGTGATGGTCGCGACCTCGAACGTGCCGCCGGCCGATCTCTACAAGGACGGGCTCAATCGTCCGCTGTTCCTGCCCTTCGTGAAACTGCTGCAGGAAAAGTGCGAAACCATCCAGCTCGCGGCGCGGACCGACTACCGGCTGGAAAAGCTTTCTGGCACGCAGATGTGGCATGTGCCGGCCGACCGCGAGGCGCAGCAGCAGATCGACGAGGTATGGCGCAAGCTCGCAGGACCCGAAAGGGGCGCGCCGCTGGAGCTTTCCTATCGCGGCCGCAGGATCCATGTGCCCTTTGCCGGTCACGGCGCCGCGCGCTTCGATTTTGCCGATCTCTGCCGCAAGCCGCTGGGCGCGGCCGATTTCGTGCAGCTCGCGCATAACTTCCATACCCTCGTGATCGAAGACATTCCGGTCATGTCGACAGACCAGCGCAACGAGGCCAAGCGCTTCATCCTCTTGATCGATGCGCTCTACGATAACGCGGTGAAGCTGATCGCTTCCGCGGACGCCGAGCGCGACCGGATCTATCAGGGCAGCGGCACGGTCGAGGCGACCGAGTTCAAGCGAACGGTTTCGCGGCTGATCGAGATGGGCTCGACGGAATACCTGGCGCTGCCGCATGGCGGCCATGGCGTGAGCGCGGATAAAAAGCCGTCCTGAGCCGCGCCTTAGGGCGCGCCGGCATTCGCTTCCCAACGCCGATGAAGGCTTTGGCGACCGCAAAAGGCGTGGCGCAGGTGGCCTGCTTCCGCGGCAGGCCGCTTCTTTTTTTTATGATCTTGTGCTGCCCGCATCGCAGCGACGTTTGCTGCGCTGCCCATGCCGTTTCCGGCTGGACGGGGCGCGGGGAAGCTGCTGGTATTATGTATTACAGGGACGCAAATAAGACTGCGGTGTTGTTGCAGTGCGACGGTTGAATCGTTAAGCCAGCGCAGTCTTTCCAACGCTATCCGAGAGTTTTCCCACCATGGCTCGCAACAAGATTGCCTTGATCGGCGCCGGTCAGATCGGCGGAACCCTTGCCCACCTCATCGGGCTCAAAGAACTGGGCGATGTCGTCCTGTTCGACATTGCCGAGGGCATTCCTCAGGGCAAAGCGCTCGACCTCGCGGAATCTTCGCCGGTCGACAAGTTCGACGCCAGAATGTCGGGCACCAACTCCTACGAAGCAATCGAAGGCGCCGATGTCGTCATCGTCACCGCGGGCGTGCCGCGCAAGCCCGGCATGAGCCGCGACGATCTGCTCGGCATCAACCTCAAGGTGATGGAGCAGGTCGGTGCGGGCATTAAGAAGTACGCGCCGAATGCTTTCGTGATCTGCATCACCAATCCGCTCGACGCCATGGTGTGGGC
>JAEZFA010000240.1 GCA_023417665.1 Pseudomonadota bacterium
GCGCAGCTGCTTTCTGCGCCGGAGCCCAGCAAGGCAGACGAAGGCACCGTTGCCGCCATCGCACGAATTATTTCGAGTGGCGAGCGGTGCGTGCTTTTTGTCGGCGAGAGTGCGACGATGGAACGTCCGCTCGAGATCGCGGCACGCATCACCGAAAAAATAGGCACAAAAGTAATCGTTCCCAGCGCCAACCGCAGAATCCAGCGAGGCGCGGGCCGCGCGATGGTAGCGCGATTGCCGCACAATCCGGTTGCCGCGCTCGACATGCTTGATGGCGTGCGGCACATGATTCTGGTCGGCACAAAACCACCTGTCGCGATGTTCGCCTATCCGGGCAAGCGCGGTTTATTGTTTCCCGAAAATTGCATGATGCATGTTCTGACGCGTCCGGAGCAGGATCATCAGGATGCGCTGGAGCGTCTTGGCGATCTCTTGAAAGCCAATAAAAAGGCTCCGTCCGTCACCTCGCAAAAGATTGTGCCTGCGAAAGGCGCGGTGACGCCCGAGGCTGTCGCGCAGACGCTCACCGCGCTTCTTCCGGACCAAGCGATCATCGTTGATGAGAGTGTGAGTTTTGGACGTTCTTTTTTTGCTTCGACTACGCATGCGCCGCCGCATGATTGGTTGCAGATTACAGGCGGCGCGATTGGTTGCGGTCTGCCGATGGCTCTTGGTGCTGCTGTCGCTGCTCCCGATCGACGCGTGGTGAATCTTCAGGCGGACGGGTCGGCGATGTATTCGGTCCAGGCGCTATGGACTCAGGCGCGCGAGAAGCTAAACGTCACGACCATTATTTTGGCCAATCGAAAATACGCAATTCTTCTGGGAGAGTTGAAGAATGTCGGAGCCCAAGCAGGGCGCACGGCGATTGATATGATGGAGCTTGATCGTCCTGCAATCGATTGGCTTCAAATTGCTGGCGGTCTGGGTGTGGAAGCGGCAAGAGCAGAAACCATGGAAGACTTTGCAGGTTTGTTCGAGGTCGCGAACCGAGCTTCCGGTCCATTTTTGATCGAGCTAGTAATCTGAAGAAACTAAAAGCGGTCAGAGCACTGCAGTAGTCTCGATTGCGTGACCTTCAAGATAGAGATCGCGGAGAATATGGGAGTATCTAAATAGGTATATTTGCATGCGGCGCTGGCCGCGTCATTTTGCGAACGTGAACTGCGGCGTCGAATTTGCTGCTTAGCTTGGCCGGCAGTCCGGAGTCGACTGTCTTAGGCAAATCGGAACAGAAGCCCTGTTAGCGGATGAGAATTCCCTGTTAAATCGCCTAGGGAATTTAGGGTGTAACGTCTTGATTCTCCGATAAAATTCTGGTTCACGCTCACCTCAAAATGCCGCGTTCTCTCAAATTCCCTGTAAATTTCCCTGTTTGGGCGTACTTTTCGGCACAGACCAGCCTCGACTGGACTGCGTGTTCAACCAGCCAGTGTCGGCAGGTTTAACGTCTGCCGTTTTCTCGCGAATGAGCCCCCATTTGCGGGGCTTTTGCGAGCTTGCCGAGTCTCTACTTGGCCGACTTTGCAGACGCCGGCGCGATTTCTTGAGCAAAGCCTCAGCTAAACACTCAGTAATTTCCGTTTTCCTGGCTCAAGCCAATGCAGACCGGTTCGAATCTCATATGCACGGCACGAAGTCGGGTGCGTGAGACGGCTTAACCCTATCGCATCACGCCGTTTGCCAGCGTGTCTTCTACGCAATGATTGATGTGATCGGCGAGCACCGACTTCGCGCGTTTTATGTCGCGCTTAAGTGCAGCTTCGAGCAACTCGCGATGTTGCCGCGCTGGCTCCTCGCCGCGATACTTCATCGCCAGCATTTGATAACGGAAATACTTGTCGAATACGGTCGCATGTATTTCCATTAGCGTCGCCGAGCCGCAATTCGATATCAGCGCTTGATGGAATTCGCCGTCATAGCGCTTCCACTGCTCGGTTTCGCCGATACCTGAGTCCATCAGAGTAAGGTATCACGCGTTTCAGGATATAACAGTCGGCGGCCTCGTCAGGGACATCAGCACCCGGAAAGGATCGCTTGCCCGGCAAGGTGTCGCTGATCGAGCTGCTTGGTTCGGAGAAGCTGGTTGAAGTCGATCTTAAGGGCGCGCGTGTTCAGGTGCAGGTACGAGCGGACTTCGCGGTCGCGGAGAATGCCGAGGTTCACGTCCAGTTCGCGCCTGACCGGCTTCATCTGTTCGAGAAGGAATCGGGTCTCTCCATGCGTGCCCGGAACGCGGATAAATAGCGCGGGTCCCGGTTACACATGCGACGTAAACAGCTGCGATGCCCGGTCAGCGCCCGCTGAAACCGAAAATCCTCCGGAATTCGTCTTGTTCGGTTGAGGTCAGAATATCAATAAGGCGTTGCGCCACGTCGGGCGTCGCGGAGTGGGATGTAATCGCCGCGGCGTAGCGGGTTCGCAGGCCGAACGAGCCAGGAAGGCAATCTCCAAGAAGCGTGCCGGGCGCCGAGACGATTTCGGATCGCTGCGTGAATCCCAAAGGCGTAGGGTCCGCGCTTTCGGCAATCGCGCGCATGGTGGCGGCTCCGTTTGGATGTGTGCGCAGTCGAGCGAAGAGTGCATGGTGCAGACCGAGCCGCTCGATAATGCGGTTCATATGCGCGCCTGCAGTCGAAGTCTCGAATGCCGGGATATGGATGGAGCTGGCTTCGAGCATCAGCGCCGGCAGCGCGGATTCGTTTTCAATGCGCGGCGTCGGATTGCCGTCGCGCGTGCAAACTGCGAGCTCCGTCTCGCCTAGCACTGTAACGCTTTTGGAAATGACCATGCCAAGCGTGCTGAGCGAGTCCAGCGAACTCATCGACGAGATAACGACATCGTGGCCCGCGCGTTCACGCACTCTCTCGGTGATGGCGCCGGCCGGTGCGAATGCCAGATCAAGCGCAAAATCGGCAAGCAATCCGGTATGTACGATTTCCTCGAGATACGCATGAACCGCGCCTGCGGCGATCACACTAAGTCGTGGCGGCATGGGAAAATTTCTGCCGAGAACAGGAGGGAGTGGACATCCACGCGATGATGCGACGGATACCGGCTTCGGCGTTAATCTGCGGGGTGAAGCCGAAATCGCGCGTCGCTGGAGCTATGTCGACGTTCGAAGGGGCGAGCGCATCGCCGGGCTGCTGCACATCAAAACGAAACGACGGAAGTAATTTCTGTACGGCCCGGGCGAGATCGAGCGTAGTCACGTGATCGGGAAAAGCGATGTCGTAAAACGCCTCGAGTGCCGTTACCGCGAAGCAGGCCTGTACGGCCGCAGCCGCAGCGTCGTCGATAAAGATATAATGTCGAACCGATGGTTCCGGCAGCTCAAATTTGGCATGGTTTAGAGCTGCCGCTATCAGATCATGCGGCAGAATGGCTGTGCGACGGCCGGGCCCGTATATTCCCGCGAAGCGCAGCGCAAGGAATCGGCCCGGGCTCTGCGCATTCAGTGCACGGAGCGCGAGTTCAGTGGCCGCCTTCGAATAGCCGTAGGCGTCCTGCGGATTGCGAGCTGCAATCGACGAGGCAAACACAAGGCGCCGTACATTGGCATCGTAGGCAGCCAGCGCCAGATTGATGCTGTCGCCGGTATTTGTCGCGATAATCCGGTCCGGCGTGGCAAGCGCGGGCGAAGAAATGCCGCCGCAATGAATGATATGCGTTACACCGTAAAAGGCGAGGTACTCCGCAATTCTCTTGCGGTCGGTAAGATCATCGGCAAAAGACTGGTAGCCCGTAATCTCGTTCTGTTGCGGGTCGACGCCGACTGTCCTTATCCCGCGCCCGTGTAGCAACATGCAGACGGCGCGCCCAAGAAACCCGGCGGAGCCTGTAACCAGCACGGTGTTCATTTGCTGGCATGGATGGGCGCGATCTCGACGTCGTCTTGCCCGCTTCGTGCAAGTGCTTCTGCGATAAACCCGCTTTGCTTCATTTCCTCGATAAAGGATTGCAGATAAGCATGGCCGGCAACGCGGCCCTGGGGAACGCCCATCGCCTGTCGGATTGTCATGAACGGCTGCTCAATCAGGCGAAGACCGGCTTCGTTTGCTGCAAGCGTGGCCATGGGCTGGCGAATGCCGGCCACCGCGGTCGCTCGTTTCGCCTTGAACGCGGCGACAGCCGCCGTATGCGACGCAAAGCGCATAATCTCCGCGTTTTTCACGTGGCGCGAAAGATAAAGGTCGTATGCAGACCCGCTGACGACTGCGATCGCCTCCGCCTCCGAGTCGATTTGGGTAGGCAGTTGTGCGGCGTGTTCGGTGCGGACGACGAAGTTTCCTTCGATCAGAACGTAAGGTGCGGTAAAGAGAATCTCTTTTTCGCGAACCGGCTCGATAGCAAGAAAGACCACACTGAGGTCGCTCACGCCGATGGCCTCGAAAACCCGTCCGGCAGAGTCGAACTTGACGAGATCGAGCGGAACCTCGAGGCGTGAGGCAAGCTCTTTCGCGAGTTCAACGGTGACGCCTGCCGCGCCGTCACCGTTGGAAACGCGCTGCGCGAGAATGGGATTGCCAAGATTGATGGCAGCCCGCAGCCGGCCGTTACGCGCAAGATCGCCCAGGATTTCGTTGCGGCTGAATGACATGTTTTACCGACGCATCAAGAAAGGTGCCCGACAAACTGCCGGGCACCTGGAGAGAAATACTAGTTCTTGATCGGCAACTGCATCTTGCCGATCGCCTTGCCGGTCGGCTCGCCATTGCGCATCTGCACGTGACCACGCACAATCGTGTAGATCGGTACGCCTTTGACCTTCCAGCCGGTCCAAGGCGTCGGCGGGTTCTTGCTGTGCAGCTTGCGGGGGTCGATCGTCATTTCCTTTTCCATGTCGACGATCGTAAGGTCGCCGTCGGAGCCGAGCGCGATCTTCCCCTTGCGCGGATACATCTGCCAGATCTTGGCCGGGTTTTCGCTGGCGAGCTTGACGTAATGGTTGAGGGTCATGCGGCCCTTGTTCACTTCGTTCAGCAACAGCGGCACGCCGGTTTCGACGCCGCAGAACCCGGAGATGCAATCCCAGATCGCGGGCTTCAGGAGCTTGCCGTCGATATCGCAGCCCTTCTCTTCGAGCGTGTGCGGCGAGTGATCGGTCGCGATCATGTCGAGATGGCCATTGAGGATGCCTTCCCAGAGCACGTCCTGGTGATCCTGTCCGCGTACTGGCGGGTTCATCTTCAGGAGCGGACCGACTTTCGCGAGGTCTTCCGAGGTCCGGAGTAGGTAGTGCGGGCCGGTTTCGCCAGTTACGTCCTGGCCGCGTGCTTTCGCGTCTCGGATCAGCCAGACGCCCTGCTTGGTCGTCGTGTGGACCACGTGAAGTTTGGTGTTGAAATTCTGCGCGAGGAAGATGATGTGATGGATTGCTTCAGCTTCGCACATCCAGGGCCGCGTCTGCTCCCAGTAGATAGGATCGCGCTTGCCTTCTTCCTTCATCTTGTTGGTCCAGTAATACTGGATCGGACGGTTCTCCGCGTGAACCGCAAGGCGAAGACCTGACTTCGTGATGTTCGAAAAAACCTCGTAGCACATGCCGTCATCGGGATAGGGCAGGTTTCCGATGGTCTCGCCGAAGAAAATTTTGTAGCCGATGACGCCGGCTTCGGCCATCGGCAGCACGTCGTTCGCGTTGGTCTGGTGGATCACGCCGTAAAGACCGAAATCGCAAAGTGCCTTAGATTCCGCGATCGCCTGCTTTTCCTTTACGCGCTGCGCGTTTTCCGTAGGCGGGATCACGTTCGGCATGTCGATTACGGTGGTGATGCCGCCGCATACGGCCGCGGTGGAGCCGGTGCCGAAGTCCTCTTTGTGGGTCATGCCCGGGTCCCGGAAGTGCACGTGCGCATCGATCAGGCCTGGCAGAATGTGCTTGCCGCCTACATCGATCACTTCCTTTGCGTCAGGAAGCGTGTCGTCCGCGCCGATCGCCACGAACTTGCCGTCCGAAATTGCGACGCCCCCCGGTACGGTCTGTTCCGGCGATACAATGAGGCCGTTTTTGACGACCAGATCAGCTTTCATCGAACTCTCCTTCTTTCGGTCACGAACGCCGTGCCGTCTCAATGGGTGTCGAAAATGTTTTGAATTGCGTCGGGATCGCGCGTCTGCGTGAGTGCCAGCGCAAGGAGAATGCGTGCCTTCCAAGGCTGCAAGTTGTCGCCCGCAACAAAGCCGCGTTTTCTCAAGCCCGGGCTGCGTACTGTGCGGCCCGATGCAATGCGCGAGCACAGACACATGATGAGGCCCGACGCTTCATGCATTTGATCGAACATCGCGTCTTCTGCGGGCGTTGGTCGCCCGGCGCCGGTAGCGGCGCTGACGATGCCCTCCGCGCCGGCTTTTGCTGCGGCCTCGATCATGGCCCCATCCGCGCCGACGTATGAAACGACCAGATCGACGCGCGGCAACGCCTCGATCGCGTCCACGCGAAACGCTGTCTTCGTCGTGTGAAGTTTCAGCGGATGATGGTAATAGATAATGCGCCCGTCACCGTCGGCGAAACCGAGAGGCCCGACATCGCGGGACTGAAACGCCTCGACCCGATAGGTGGAATTCTTGGTCACGTCGCGCGCACTGAAGATCGTGTCGTTCATCACGACCAGGCAGCCAAGACCGCGCGATTCTTTCGCTGCGGCAGTCCGCACGGCATTGATGACGTTCAGGTAACCGTCCGCGCTTACGGCCGAAGAGGGACGCATTGCGCCGACAAGCACCACGGGTTTCGTCGTCTTCAGCGTGAGATGAAGAAAATACGCCGTTTCTTCGAGCGTATTCGTGCCGTGGGTGATGACGATACCGTCGAGGTCTTCCAGGGAGTTCTGAATTGTCCTGACGAGATCAAACCAGTCCTTGTCGGTGAGCGCCTGACTCGGCAGGCGGCGAAACGGGATCTCGCGGACATCGGCAATCCCGCTCAGCTCAGGCATTCGCCCTAACAGCTCCGTGCTGTCGATTCGTTTGTTCGCTTCGATGTACCAGGCGAGATCAAGCCGATCCTTGCCCGCGGAATCGATCGTGCCGCCGGTGAGAATAATTCCGATTTTGGGCAGGGCAGGCACCGATCAGGACTCCTGAAATGCGAACAATTCGGCCAGCACACGCTCGGTAACGACGGTCGCAAGCCTCAGCTTGGTGTCGGCGCGCATGTCTGCGGAAGGGGAAGGCTGCACGTCTTTCGCGACGGCATCGGCGATCCATGTGGTGTCGCCGAGCGGGAAAGTTTTTCCGGCCAGAGCCGTGCCGAGGTTTCCCGCAAGCTTCGGATACTCGCTGCATCCGAAATAGGTGAGGCGTGCGCCGGAGATCAAAGACCCGTTGGTTTCCACGAGCGCAGCAAGCCCGGCGATAGCAAAGTCCCCCCGGCGTCGGCTCAATTCCATGAACGCCCAGCGCTGCCCAGCGCGAATGCGTGGTATCTTGAACCCGATGATGATCTCGCCGGTCTGGAGATCGGTTTCGAAAAGCCCGTGGAAAAATCTGTCAGCCGCGATTTCCCGCGTCCCGCCGGGGCCGGCGACAATTACAGTCGCGTTCAACGTGACGATGCAGGCGGGAAGCTCCGCCGAAGGATCGGCATAGGCAACGCTGCCGCCTATCGTGCCACGATTGCGTACTGCGACATGGGCGACAAAATGAATGGCTTTCCCGATTAGGGGCAGATGCTTCTTCACGTCGTCGGAACGAAGAAGGTCGACATGCCGCGTAAGCGCGCCGACATGAACGGAATCTTCCTCGACTGAAATCCCGCGCAGTTCGTCAAGACCGGTCAGATCGACCAGCAATTCCGGCGCCGACAGCCGCATCGCAAGTCCTGCAAGAAGGCTTTGCCCGCCGGAAACTGGCACCGCGGCGCCATCGTGGCGAACAAGAATGTCAATCGCCTCGGCGAGCGACGCTGGCTTCACATAAGAAAAATCGGGTGCCTTCATGGGTGCCAACGATTGTGCATTTTGCGCCGGAGGCGGCACCGGCGGTGCCGCCCCATCATCGCTAGCCGACAGCGGCGGTCTTGGGAGGTTGAACCGCTGTCGGGATAACGATGCCGTTCATGATCTCTTCGATCGGTGCCTTGTATTCATTCCACGGACAGTTGCCAAAGTTATAGAACGCATGGACGAACTGCGGCCCGGCGTAAAAGCGCTCGTACTGGCTATGGCGCATAGCGAGTTCCGAGCCGAGATAGTCCCAGGCAAGCTTCATGAATTTCAGACGCTCGATCGCGCTGGCCTTGGAGCCGGCCCAGTACGTGTCGAACTTTCCGCGAAGCTCGCCATCGAGCAGGAAGTCGGCATTTGCGGGCATCTGGAACGGCCCGGCGCCAAGCATCTCGCGCACGGTTTCGGCGACGAGGTGATAGTTATTCGTGCACCACAGCAGGGCCGCGTAGAGCTCGCGGCGATTGACGTGCATATAGCCGCCGGGCGTCGTTTCCGCATCTTCGATGGAGCCGGCGATCATGCCGCGAAGCCCGGCTTCCGAAGCTGCGAGCTTTGAAAGCGTTTCGCGTACCGCAGGAACCTGCAGCACATCGTTCAGTTCCGCCGCCTTGTAAGCAAGGCCCAGAATCAGTCCGAGCTTCTCGAGGAAGCGCACCACCGCCTGGTGATTACCCATCACGTGTGAGGGCGTCGTGAAATACATCTCGCGTGACATCCCGACATCGTCGAGCAGAAATACATGCTCCCAGGGTACTTTCACGTTTTCGAACACGACAACGCCGTCGGATTCGTCGAAGCGTGAAGAGATCGGATTGTCGATCGGGCCGATGGCATGATGCTCGCTCGATTTACGGGTCCAGATCGAAAGGCCGGGCGCGTTGGCCGGAACCGCGCAAGTTACAGCCTGCTGTTTCTGATCGGGGGCGAGCGGCAGAAGGTTACCGACCCAGATCACGTCGGAGAATACCGCGCCTGTGCCGAGCATCTTGATGCCGTTGAGCACGATGCCGCCGTCGGTCTCCTGCGTTACCTGCAGTGTTGGGCTGCTCTGGCCCGAGCGATTGTAAAGCTCCGGATTGCGCGCGCCCTGCGGACTGATCACCACATATGAGGCGAACAGGTCCTTCTTACGAAGGTAATCATGATAGTTCAGAAGGTTCTGACCGAAGCCCTTGCGGTTACCTTCGAACAGTTCCGGCATCATGCATAGTCCGGTGATGAAACTTGCGACATGGTCTGGCGATCGGCCAAGCAGGCCGTGCGACCAGCGCGCAAGCATCTTGTGCGCGCCGGCGCGCTTGCGAAGGTCATCCTTGCTTTTGGCAAGAAGGTACCATGCGGAAAAGCGCTCACCATTCTCTTCGTAGGACAGCGTATCGATATGCTCGGGTTGCTTCTTGTTGTCGTACAAGGCGGCGAACGAGCGCGCGCTGTTCTGAAATGCCGGGTGCTTGGTGATGTCGGTCACGAGTTCTCGTCCGACATAAACTTTTCGCCCGTCGCGAACTCCCTCGAGATACTCGGCTCCGCTCCGCAACATGCCTTACTCCTTGATTCAAAATGCGCGCTAAACCCTGAGCGCGAATAGCAACATTACATAGCTATTTTCTGCCGTAAATCAAATAGTCAAACTTTGTGCATCTGCTGACAATATTGACAGTATTGTGCAAAAAATTTGGGTTATGTTGCGGTGCAAGTTGCTTGTTGAGCGAATTTGTTCAAACATAAGATAGCTACGTAATGGACATATTTAGGCAGATGCCCGGGCAACTTCATATCTCCCTAACCGTCAACGGAGAGCGCGTCGAACGCAGCGTGGAGGCGCGCCAGAGTCTCGCTGATTTTCTGCGCGAAGACCTCAGTCTGACCGGCACGCATCTGGGTTGCGAGCACGGTGTCTGCGGTGCGTGCTCGGTCATCATCGACGGTGATGTCGTGCGCAGCTGTCTGACGCTGGCGGCACAGGTGAACGGCAAGACGGTCGAAACCGTAGAGGGGCTTTCGGACCGGGGAGCCTTGAAGACTTTGCAGGAAGCGTTTCTGCATCACAACGCCGCGCAGTGTGGGTTCTGCACGCCCGGAATGCTCGTGATCGCGCATGACATGATCTCGCGCGGAGAGGCGGGCGATCGTGACGAAATCAGGGACTATATCTCCGGCAACTTCTGCCGTTGCACGGGCTATCAGGCGATCGTGAATGCGATCGAATATGTCGCAAAAGAAAAGAAGGGCGCAGCATGAGTGCACTGCGCGCTAAGGAGACCGGCGTCCGCATCGGCGATCGTGTGGAACGACCGGGACTAATGCGACTGCTGCGCGGTCGCGGAAGATACGTTGGCGACATGACGCTGCCGCGCATGTTGCACCTCGCGTTTCTCCGCAGCCCGCACGCCTATGCGCGAATTAAGCGGATCGACAAGTCGGGCGCCGAAGCGCGGGATGGCGTGCACGCCGTATTCAGCGGAAAGGATCTCGCCGCGCATTGTCTTCCGCTTCTCGGAACGGCGGATAACCGCGTCGGATATAAAGCGCCGCCGCAATATCCCATGGCGACCGACATGGTGTTCTGGCAGGGGCAGCCTGTCGTCGCGGTCGTTGCCGAAAGCAGGGCAGTAGCAGAGGACGCGCTTGAGTTTCTCGATATCGAATGGGACGTGCTGACGCCCATCGTCAGTGGCGGAAAGGCGCTCGAGGATGGCGCGCAGGCTATTCATGCGGAACTTGGCGACAATCTCGCCTACGAACACAAGATCAAGGTCGGCGATCCAGCGCGTGCTTTCGCCGAAAGCGACTGCGTTATCGAGCGCGACTTCCGGTTTCATCGTCAGACCGGGCTCACACTGGAACCGCGCGGACTGATCGCGGATTTCGATCCGGGTGCCGAAGCGCTGACCGTTTATCATTCGCATCAGTCGCCATTCCAGATGCAGGATGTCTTCGCCCGTCACATGCGGCTGCCGGAGAGCAGCGTTCGCGTGATCACGCCGGATGTCGGCGGCGGATTTGGCGTAAAAATCAACACCTATGCGGAAGAACTGGCGGTGGCAGTTATCAGCCGCCTGATTGGCCGGCCGGTAAAATTCTGCGCCGATCGGCTCGAGTCGTTCTCGTCGGACATGCATTCGCGCGATCACGAAATCACGGCACGGATCGCTGTATCGAAGGACGGGAAGATAGAGGCGGTCGGGGTCGACGACATATCGGCGATCGGAGCTTATGGTGTCCATCTGCGGTTCAACATCGCCGAGAGCATGATGTTGATCACCAATATGGGCGCGCCCTACGACTTCGCGAATTACGAGGCGCGCGGTCGCACCGTATATGTGAACAAGAACATTATCGGCATGTTCCGCGGCGTCGGTATTCCGCTCTCCTGTGCTACATGCGATGTGCTCGTCGATCTTGCTGCGGAGCAGATCGGGATGGATCCGGTCGCTTTGCGCAAACTGAACTACCGCAAGGCGGCGTCCATGCCTTGCGTAACTCCGGGTGGGTCGAAGCTCTCGAACATGAAGCTCGAGGCCTGTCTCGATCGTCTGGTCGAGCGGATGGACTACAAAAGGCTGCGGACCGAGCAGGCGGACCTTCGCAAGCAGGGCATTTACCGCGGCATCGGCATCAGCACCTACATCGAGCCGGTCGCTTACGGCCCGCATTATTATGGCCCGACTGGCGCTTCGATCACTTCGTCCGATGGCTGCACCTTACGGCTCGACCCGAGTGGCGCGGTGCGCTGCGTGACGAGTATCACCGATCAAGGGCAGGGCACGCTCGCCGCGCTCGCGCAGATCGTTGCGGACGAACTGCGCATTCCGATGAACACGATCGACATGATCTCGGGCGACAGCACCGTATCGACCTATGGCGGTGGTGCCTGGGCTTCGCGCGGCGCGATGTGCGGCGGCGAGGCGGCGTTGAAAGCCGCGCGCGCGCTGAAAGCGAACATTCTCGGTCTCGCGGCGGCGATTACGCAGTCGCGGGCGGACGACCTCGAGCTTCGCGAAGAGGGGGTTGTAAACAAGGCGAGCGGCTTGCGCTTAATTACGCTCGCTGAAATCGGGCGCATAGGACACTTTCGGCAGGATACGCTGCCGCCTGATTTCGACGTCCAGCTAACGGTGACGAAGAGCCACGTCGTCAACAATCTGGCGTATTACACCGCATCGGGCGTGCAGGCGTCTTATCTCGAGATCGATTCCGAGACTGGGTTTATCCGGCTACTGGGTCACTGGACCGTTGCGGACTCCGGCCGTGCAATCAATCCGTTGCTGGTCGAAGAGCAACTGCGCGGCGGTATCGTGCAGGGAATCGGCTCGGTGCTCTATGAAGAGTGCATCTACGACGAGAACGGAAACCTGAACAACGCGTCGATGGCCGACTATCTCGCGCCAATGGCCAGCGAGATGCCCGATATCGACGTCGAGATTCTGGACACGCCGGAAACCACGACAGAACTTGGCGCGAAAGGTGTCGGTGAATCAGGCCTGATTGGAGCCATCGGCGCCGTCTGGGTCGCAACGACCGACGCGCTGAAGCCGTTTGGCGCCTTTGTTAATGCGCAGCCGTTCACGCCGGAGCGCGTCCTGGACGCGATCCTGACTGCAAAAAAACCAGGAAACTAAACGCGTCAACAATGGAGAGTGGAGACCAATGAAACGGCTACTGAAACTAGGACTTTGCATGGCGGTGCTCGCTGCGCCGTTCTCCGGCCTTGTGCAAGCGCAGGAGAAACTGAAGATCGGTCTGCTCTCCACCATGTCGGGTCCTGGGGGCGTCATGGGCCGCCACCATCGCGATGGCGCGGTGCTCGCGCTTGAGCAGCTCAAGGGCAAGCTCGGCGGCGTCGATGCCGAACTCGTATTCGGGGACGACCAGCAGAAGCCCGACATTGGCCGACAGGTTGTCGAAGGCATGCTGAAGCGCGACAATGTGAAGTTCGTAACCGGCATCGTGTTCTCGAACGTGATGCTCGCAGTCTACGATCCTGTGATCGCGGCCGGCGCAATTCTCGTCGGTGCGAGCGGTGGGCCGAGCGAAGTCGCAGGTAAAAAGTGCTCGCCGCAGTTTTTCTCGACCTCCTGGCAGAACGATCAGGCTCCCGAGGCTATGGGTAAGTACCTGACGGACAAGAACGTGAAGTCGGTTGCGATTCTCGCACCGAACATGATCGCCGGAAAGGACATGCTCGCCGGCTTCAAGCGCAACTACAAAGGCAAGATCGCAGCCGAGATCTATACCAACTTCACGCAGGTCGATTACCAGTCGGAGCTCTCGCAGATCCGTGCAGCGAAGCCGGATGCGGTTTTCGTGTTCTATCCCGGGGGGCTCGGCATTCAGTTTGTGAAACAGTACGCGCAGGCCGGTCTGCAGAAGCAGATTCCGCTCTATTCGGTGTACACCCAGAACGAGACGACCCTCGGCGCGATCGGCAATGCCGCAGACGGCAGCTACGAAGCGGGCTTCTGGTCGCCGGACCTGAAGAATCCGACGAACGAGGCTTTCGTCGCCGCGTTCAAAAAGAAGTACAACTACACCCCATCGGAATATGCGGCGGCAAGCTATGACGCGATCCGCCTGATCGATAGCGCGCTGCGCCAGACCAAAGGCAACACCAGCGACATGAAGGCGGTGATTGCCGCCATGAAGAAGGCTGAGTTCGAGTCGGTTCGTGGAAAATTCAAGTTCAACAAGAACCACTTTCCGATCCAGGACTACTACCTCTTCAAGCTGACAAAGAGCGAGGAAGGCAACACCTTTTATCGCAAGCAGGAGAGCCTGATCCTCAGCGACCACGCTGATTTCTACGCTCCGAACTGCACGATGAACTAATAAGCCGGCCGGCGGCTCTATCCGGGCCGCCGGCCTGTTGCTTTCAGGAATGCGCTTGAGGCGCGAGGGAAGATGCTTCTTCAGCTATTCGAGCAAACGCTAAACGGCATTCAGTTCGGCGTGATGCTGTTTTTGATCGCCGCGGGCCTTACGCTGGTCTTCGGCATCATGAACCTCATCAACATTGCCCATGGCGTCCTTTATATGATCGGCGCCTATATCTGCGCCTCCGTGATCTCAATCACCGGTTCGTTCTGGCAAGGATTTCTTGCCGCGATCGTCGGTACGCTCGTCGTCGGAGTCGTCATCGAAGTGCTCATCTTCCGCAGGCTTTATTACCGGACACATCTCGACCAGGTGCTGGCGACATTCGGCGTTACGATGTTCTTCAACGAGTTCGTTCGCATCGTCTGGGGGCCGACCGCTATCTACGCATCAATGCCCTCGTTTCTCGAGGGGCATGTCGAAATCATCCCCGGCGCGCCGTTCCCGGTATATCGCCTGGCAATCATAGGGGCAGGGCTGGCGGCGGGCTTGGCGCTCTACCTGATCATCACCTATACGCGGCTGGGCATGCTGATCCGCGCGGGCGCAAGCAATCGCGCAATGATCGATGCGCTCGGCGTGAACATCAAGCTGCTTTACACGGTCGTTTTCGGGATCGGTGCGGCACTTGCAGGTTTCGCGGGCCTCATGGCTGGTCCGTTGCTCACCGTGGAATCCGGCATGGGCAACGACATGCTGATTCTGGCGCTCGTCGTCATCACGATAGGCGGCGTCGGCTCTATCCGCGGAGCGCTCGTAGCCTCGCTGATGATCGGTGTGATCGACGCGATGGGGCGCTCGTTCCTGCGCCCGGTGTTTTCCTCGTTTCTTCCGCAGAGTGCAGCGGATGCGGCCGCACCGGCAATTGCATCCATGCTGATTTACCTGACCATGGCGCTGGTGTTGATTTTCCGGCCGCAAGGCTTGTTCCCGCCGGTGACGAGATAAGCCATGCCGTTCTCAGCAATGTTTTTCCGTTCACGGCACAGCATCGCGATTCTGGCGGTGCTCGCGCTTCTCTCCGTCGTCCCGCCGGTCGCGGCGGCCTTTAACGACGACTTTTACGTAGGGCTCGCGACCCGGGTACTCATCTTCGCGATCGCGGCCATCAGTCTCGACCTCATTGTCGGTTATGCCGGCATGAACAGCCTAGGGCATGCCGTCTATATCGGTGTCGGTGCGTACAGCGTCGGCATCCTGAGCTTTTACGGGATCGACAACGGCTTCGTGCATTTCGGTGTCGCAATTCTGGCGTCTGCGCTTGTCGCGCTGTTCATAGGCGCGAGTTCGGTGCGTACATCCGGCATTCACTTCATTATGATCTCGCTCGCCTTCGGGCAGATGTTTTACTATCTCGCCGTCAGCGTAAGTACGTATGGCGGCGACGACGGATTGCGGATCGCGCAGCATAGCAACTTTCCGATATTCGGTACGCTGAAAGACCCTGTCGTCCTCTATTACGTCTGCTTCGCTATTCTTCTCGTTGTGCTGTTCTCGTTGCACCAGCTGGTCGAATCGCGCTTCGGGATGGTGCTGCGCGCGATCAAGTCCAACGAACCGCGGGTCGTATCCGTCGGTATATCGCCGTATCGCTATCGGCTTGTCGGGTTCGTCATTTCGGGAGTGATTTGCGGTATCGCCGGTGCGTTGCTTGCAAACCAGAACCTGTTCATTTCCCCGGCAAGCATGCATTGGAGCCGGTCAGGCGAAATATTGATCATGACAATTCTCGGTGGGATGGGATCGCTCTCGGGCGGCGTTCTGGGCGCCGGCATTTATGTCGGTCTCGAATATTTTCTGTCGCGTCTCACTGAGCACTGGCAGGCGATCATGGGTCCGATCATCGTGATCGTGATTCTTTTCGCAAACGGCGGCGTGTTCGGAATGCTGTCCGCGATACGGCGAGGTCGCAAATGACCAGGCAACTTGCATCGCTCTCGACCGAGAATCTGTTTCTCCACTTTGGCGGCTTGATTGCAACCAACGACATAAACTTCGAGGTCGTTCCGGGCGAGCTGCACGCAATCATCGGCCCGAATGGCGCGGGAAAAACCACGCTAATCTCGTTGCTTGCCGGCGATCGCAAGCCGACATCCGGCAAAATCCGGATGAACGGCGAGGACGTCACGGCCGTACCCGCATATGCGCGAGCGCGCCGTGGCTTTGCGCGTTCCTATCAGATCACGAGCATCTTTCGTGAGTTCACCGTCCTGCAAAACGTTACGCTAGCGATGCAGGGCAGGGAGCCTCACAGCTTCAGTTTCTGGAAAGCCGCTGCCGATGACAAGGCGCTGATCGCCCCTGCTACCGAGGTGCTTGCGAAAGTCGGTCTATCGGACCGCTTGCACGTCCGGGCGGCCGAACTTGCGCACGGCGAAAAGCGCTCGCTGGAAATCGCAATTGCGCTTGCGACCGAACCGAGCCTGCTGCTGCTGGACGAGCCGATGGCGGGCATGGGGCCGGACGAAGCGGCCCGGCTTGTCGAGTTCCTGCATAGGCTCAAGGGCACGATGACGATGGTGCTGATCGAGCACGATATGGATGCGGTGTTTTCGCTCGCGGACCGGATCTCCGTGCTCGTTTACGGCAAGATCATCGCGACGGGGACGCCGGCTGAAATCCGCGCAAACGCCGATGTGCGGCGGGCTTATCTGGGCGAGGATGAGGCCTGACCATGCTTGATGTGAAGAATCTGAACGCGGGTTATGGCGGCAGTCAGGTGTTGTTCGACGTGAACTTGCATGTGTCGGCCGGAGAAGTCGTTACGCTTCTCGGCCGCAATGGCATGGGTAAATCGACTACCATCAATGTAATCTCGGGACTGCTGAAGGTCTCGTCCGGCGATATCCGCTTTGATGGCGCCTCGCTCAATAAGATGCCCGCCTATCGCGTAGCCCGTAAGGGCATCGGGCTTGTCCCCGAAGGCCGGCAGGTGTTTCCAAACCTGACCGTGCGCGAAAATCTGATTGCCACGGCTGCAAACCGGTTCAGTCAGAAGAACGCTTGGGATCTCGATAAGGTGCTCGAACTATTTCCCTCTTTGAAAGCACGCCTTTCGAGCCTGGGGCGCCTTCTTTCCGGCGGAGAGCAGCAGATGCTTGCGGTTGGCCGCGCACTGATGACCAACCCCCGGCTGTTGATTCTGGACGAAGCGACCGAAGGGCTGGCGCCACTGATCCGCGAGGAAATCTGGCAGTGTCTGATGAAAGTGAAGGCAACGGGGCAGGCGATCCTCGTGACGGACAAGAATATCTCGGCTTTGGCGAAGATTGCTGACCGGCATTACTTTCTGGAGCGTGGCAAGGTCGTGTTCGAATGCGATTCGGAAGCCCTGCTTCAGAACAAGGAAGTCCAGCATCGTTATTTGAGCGTATGACCGGATTACGAATGCGTATTGCAGACTTTAACGAACGTACACTGCGAAACGCCCTGGGCAGCTTTGCGACGGGCGTAACGATCGTGACGACGAAATTGAAAGACGGTCAGCCGCTCGGGCTGACTGTAAGTTCCTTCAATGCGGTGTCGTTGAAGCCACCGTTGGTCCTGTTCAGCATCGGCAATAGCGCGCTGGGTTTCTCGGCATGGAAGGATGCAACGAGATACGTGATCAACGTGCTCGGCGAAGATCAGCACGATTTGTCGAACCGGTTTGGACGCCCGTCGGATGACAAATGGAGCAACCTTGCCGTTGAAGAGGTGGGAGGCGGCTTTATTTTTCAGGGCGCCGTGATGGCGTTCGAGTGCGAAGCCTATCGTCAATACGAAGGCGGCGATCACGAGATCATGCTCGGTAAGATCGAGGCGTTCCATGCTCTCGATCATGGAAGTGATCAGCCGCTTATCTTTTATCGCGGGAAGTACAACCGGATCGAACGAGGCGTCAGCTCCGTTCCGTCTCAAGACGCCCTTTTTTGGTAGCAACAAAGATAGTTTCCAATGACTGGAAAAAAGAAAAAGCGCACAGGCAGAAGCACCGTTTCTGATGTGAAGCAGGCACGTTCCACCAGAACGGACGCCTCAATGCACGAAGCGCTTTTGCGGTCCCACACCATCAGTGAACTGTCCCCGGACGATAGCGTGTTGAGAGAGTTTATATCGGATTTCACCGCCGCCAGCGCGCTGATGCGAAAGCTGCGTGCGAGCCTTGCGGCCAATCTTGGATTGACGGCGGCCGGCTATTCGGTGTTGCTCGGTGTCTGGTATTGCGAGCGTAGGGGCGACACCAGCGTGCGCGACCTTGCTGACCACCTGCACATAGCCGCAGCGCATGTTACCGCGGAGATCGGCGATCTGATTAAGCTTGGCCTGGTTACGAAGGTGCCGAGCACGCGCGACAAGCGCGCCGTGTCCGTGCGTCTGAGCCGGCAGGGCCGTGAGTTGTTCAGCGATCTTGCGCCCTTGCTCCGTGATGTGAACGTGCCGCTTTTCGCCGGCGTTCAGTACAGTGACATGGTGATCGTTCATCGTTTTCTGAAACGAATTGTCGATCAGGCGCCTGACGCGATCCGCGTCGCTGAGAAGCTCGCATCCCACAAATAAAGTCGACGCTAGTAGGGTTCACACGGGAATACATACTGTGGAGTTAGCAGGAGAGTATCGACTTGAAGCGGACAAGGAACGGGTATGGGCTGCATTGAACGATCCCGATGTCCTCGCCCGCTGCATTCCGGGTTGCAAGGAGCTCGGGCGCAAGGCTGAGAATGAATTCGCAGCGAAAGTTGCGCTGAAGATTGGTCCGGTTTCGGCGACCTTCAGCGGCAGCGTGACACTCGAAGACCTCGACCCCCCAAATGGATACCGCATCATCGGGCAGGGGAATGGCGGCATGGCCGGTTTCGCAAAAGGCGGCGCGCTGGTTCGCTTGCAGGAGTCCGAAGGCGCAACGATCCTCACCTATGAGGCGAAGGCGGAAATTGCCGGAAAGATCGCATCCCTCGGCGCGCGATTGATCAGTGCAACGTCGAAGAAACTTGCGGATCAGTTCTTTTCGGCGTTCGCGCGCGAATTCGCCGAAGCGGCGCCGGGATCATCGGCGTGAACGGAGCCGGCTTCCGGCGAGGCGATTATAAAGCGACTGTAATATAAAAAAGAGACCGGCCAGGAGCCGGTCTCTTCTTGTTCTTCCGTCGTCGGGCGGCAGCGGCCGCCTAAGACGTTTGCGTTAGGAAAAAAGATCAACCGCGAATGTTTGCGGTCGACCAGCCAAGCTTGAGGCAAGCGGCCGCGAGCACGGTCTTGAACGCCGTTGCGAGATAGAAGGGCGCCACGCCCACGATCCACGCTTTCTCGAAACCGATAAGCGCGCCGAGCCATGCCACGCCGAATGCGAAAATCACGGCATGAGCAACGAGCATCGCGAGCGCAAGACGAAGAAAAGACTTGTCCCACCCGCGTTCGGCAAGCCAGCCAGCAACGGCGACGCCGGCAACGAAGCCCACGAGATAGCCGCCGGTCGGTCCCATCAGATAAGCAAGCCCGATTCCCTTTTCCGGGGTGCCGGCGAATACCGGAAAGCCCGCGGCGCCCTGGGCGAGATAGAACAGAACGGTAGCAGCACCCATCCGCCAGCCGAAGGCCGCGCCGATGAGGACCACAACGAACGTCTGCATCGTCATCGGCACCGGATAGAACGGTACGTTGATCTTTGCCGAAAGCGTCAGAAGCAGGCTGCCGCCGATCACGAGCAACGCCTTGCGAACCAATCCCTGAAGGTCGTTGCTTGCAGCCGCAGGCCACAAGGTCGTTGCCAAAGACGCGCGTCGATTCATTGTAGACATCCCGTTTCCCTCGCTGAGAAGTTTAATGTGGGCGGACACTATCCACCTCGGCGATGCAAAGCCAGTAGCTGCGCGGCAGCTTCGTATGCCGGCAGCACATGGCTTCGCGTACTTGGTTTCGCGCTTCTGTTTCTCTTCGCCTCCGTCTGCCGATTTATGCGGCACGCGCGTCGCAATGCAGACGCGCCGCGGCTGCGTTCGATTCCGTTTTCGATGCTGCCGGATATCCCGCTGATCCTGCCGGGCAGGCCGCATGGACTGCGCCTGCGCGTCGATGAGATCGCAGCCGAACGCGGCATCCGGTTGAATGTCGCGATCGAAGTGGATGGACTGAACACAATTCTGGATCTCGCGCAGAAGGGGATCGGCTGCGCGGTGCTGACCCCGCCCGCGCTTTATGGCTATCGGCGGGACGGCGATCTGATTGCGACAAGCCTCTCCGATCCGGTCGTGACCTCGACGGTCGTTGCGATCACATCGCGGCAGCGGCCGATGACCGGCGCCGTCAGGACGCTTCTGAAAATTCTGCACGAGGAAGCGCGCAAGGTTCGGCACAAGGAAATCGCGCGGATCGGCGTCTCGCCGCAGGCCCGCAGCGTCGAAGTGCTGCAGCCGAAAGTCGCCCGGCAGGTGATCACGTTATGAAGCGCCAAAGGGATGATGCACCGCATTCGTTCGATGAAGAATCGATCCGTCTGCGCGCGGGTCTGCGTCGTATAGCTGATATTCGAGGCGAGGCGTGGTGCCGTTCCGGCAACTGCCGTTTCTGCCGCGCAATGCGTTTCGTCCTTGCCGGAAGGATTCAGGACGCAACATCGCCGTTCAATACTCGGAAATGGGAGCGGAGTTCGCTTCAGTGGATAATGTGAGAGAAGAATTCGATTACATCGTGGTCGGCGCCGGTTCTGCCGGTGCTGCTGTCGCCGCGCGTCTCAGCGAGACGGCGTCGTTCAAGGTCTTGTTGCTGGAGGCAGGCGGAAAGCCGAACTCGATGTGGATTCGTATTCCGCTCGGCGTCGGCAAGCTTCTGACCAACGAGAAATACGTCTGGCCGTTCAGGACCGAGCCCGAACCGGAACTCTTCGGGCAGCAGATTTATACGCCGCGCGGCAAGGTTCTCGGCGGCTCCAGTGCCGTAAATGGAGCGGCATGGGTTCGCGGCGAACCGGAAGAATTCGATCGCTGGAAGAACGCGGGAAATGACGGCTGGGGCTTCGAGGATGTCCTGCCTTATTACAAGAAGCTCGAAGACTACCCGGAAGGCGATCCCGCCCTGCGTGGACGCGGCGGTCCGATAAAAGTCCTCAATCGCGGGACCTACGATCCGGACCCGCTTTCGGATGCCTATCTGAAAGCCTGCGTCGATTTCGGTATCCCGGCGAACGAGGATTACAACGGCAGGCACTTTGAAGGCGTCGGTTATCTTCAGCAAAGTATCGGCAAGGGTATTCGCTCGAGTACCGATGTCGCCTATCTGAAAGCCGCACGGAAGCGGCCGAACCTGCGCATCGAAACGCGCGCTCTCGTGACGCGCGTATTGATCGAGAACAAGCGTGCGGTCGGGGTGGAATACCTGCAGGGCGGCGTGAAGAAAATGGCGCTTTGCCGGAGCGAAGTGATCCTCGCAGCAGGCGCGCTCAAAACTCCGCAAATCCTGGAACTGTCCGGCATCGGAAATCCCTCGATACTCGCGCAGCACGGCATTCCCGTGCTGGTCGATCTTCCCGGCGTCGGGGAGAACTTCAGCGACCATCTCCAGTTTCGATTCAGCTACGAATGTTCGAAGCGCATCACCATCAACGACATCATGACCAGCGTCTGGCGGCGCTATCTCGAAGGCTTGAAGTATGTCCTTACGCGAAAAGGTCTGCTCAGCGGCACATCCTCGACCGTGCATGCGCTTGCGAAATCCCAGCCTCATCTGAAAAGTCCGGACCTGAAAATACAGATCGTGCTGATCAGCGGCAAGGATCGGTATTCGCGGACCAAGGCCGCCGGCATCGACGACTTCCCGGGCTTTTCCATTGGCGTGTTCAAGATCCGCCCGGAGTCGCGCGGCAGCATCCACATCAAGAGCGCCGACCCGTTCCAGGACCCGGCGATCAAGGTGAACTATCTCACGCACGAAGGCGACATCGAAACCTATCGCCATGCGGTGAGGATGGTGCGCGAGATCGCAGCACAGCCCGCGCTGAAACCTTACCTCGTTCGCGAGACGAGGCCGGGACCAGAGGTGGTCGAGGAAAAGGAGCTGCTCGACTATATCCGCCAGACCGGACAGACCGCATGGCACGGCATCAGCACATGCCGCATGGGCAACGGTCCGATGGATGTGGTGGATGCGAGGCTGCGCGTGCGGGGCGTGGAGGGACTTCGCGTCGCGGATATCTCGGTGATGCCGACCATGGTTTCTCCAAACACGAACGCACCCGCGATCATGATCGGTGAAAAAGCGGCCGACATGATCAGGCAGGATGCCAGGCGGAACGTATAGTTCGCGCAAGTTCAAAATTCTGCGAACTTGCGTCAGATCAAGGCGTGGCTCCCGGATTGCGGCATCGTTGCTCCAGCAAAGGAGAAAGCCATGCCCATCGAATCCGTCCTTGTTCTGACCGGCGTTCTGTCGCTGTTTGCGCTTTTCGCAGTGTTTCTCGCCTGGGGTGATTGGCAGACGCGCAAATTCCGCGGCTGATCGCGGTCGAAGAACAGAAAAATTTGGAAGAAGAAGCCCGCGCCGTTTCATAGCGCGGGCTTTTTGCTGAGATGCCGTTTCAGACTTGCGGCTGCGACGCCTGCGCCTGCTTCTGGATCATCGCCACCAGCGAGTTATCGAGCAGCGGCTTTTCGAGGATGGGCAGCTGCAGCGCGGCCGATCGTCTGCGGAGCTCCGCGCTCGGGTTGCTGGTGATCAGGAGTGCCGGCGCCGCGACGCCTTTGGCCCGAAGCCTCACGACCAGATCCAGCCCGTTGGTGTCGGGAAGGCGATAGTCGATCACCATAAAGTCGTTTCGTCCCACCGTAGGCTTTCGCAGGAGGCTCTGCGCATCGGGAAAGGTGCGGACTTCGAAGCCCTCGAGCTCGAGCGCGAACTTGAGCGATGTAAGCACCGCCGCATCGTCATCGACGATGAATACGACCCGGCTTTGGCCATGTCCGTGGGCAGGGTTCTTTCCGGGAGTGCTGCGCATGATCTTCTCTAGGCCGCGCAGCCCGGGAAATTCTTGATTTGGCGCAAATAGGCGGTTCTACATCTCGTCGGGGAAGCCGGCTGTAATCGCCATGCGGACGAGCGCGGGCAGGCTGTCTGCTTCCATCTTCGACATGACGTTTGCCCGATAGATTTCCACGGTGCGCGGGCTGATATCGAGGTCGATCGCGATGACCTTGTTCGACTTGCCCGCCACGAGCCCCGCCATCACCTCCGCCTCGCGGCCGGAAAGCTCACCGATGCGCCGAAGGATATCGGCTTTCATGTTGTCGGCTTCGCGTACCGGACGCACGGTCGCGAGCGCGCGCGCGATCGAGCGGAGCAGTACGTCGTCCTGATAGGGCTTTTCGATGAAGTCCGCAGCACCCTCGCGCATCGCCTCGACCGCGAGCGGAATATCGCCATGGCCGGTCATGATGATGACGGGCAGGGGAAAGCGCTCCGTCTTCAGCTTCTTCAGAAGCTCGATGCCGCTTACTCCGGGCATGCGGACGTCGGTGATAACGCAGCCGGCGCCCGTATCGGGCAGGTTCTTCAGGAAGGCATCGGCGCTCTCGAACGACTTCACGTTTTTTCCCGCCGCTTCCAGCAGGAACTGCAGCGAATCCCGTACGGCGTCGTCGTCGTCGATCACATAGACGATGGGGTTATCAGGCATTCTCGTCGACTCGATTCTCCGCGACCGGCAGGCTGAAACGGAATATAGCGCCACCCGCCGGATTGTCTTCGATCCACAATTCGCCGCCATGCGCGTCGATAATCGTGCGCGAGATCGAAAGGCCGACGCCCATGCCTTCCGACTTGGTCGTGACGAAGGGCTGAAAGAGCTGATCCCGGATCGACGGGTCGATGCCGGGGCCGCTGTCAGCGACGCTGACCCGGACAACTCCGTCTTTCATCATGTCGGTCGAGATGGTCAGTTCCTTCTTGGCGCATGCTTCCATGGCGTCGATGGCATTGCGGATCAGGTTCAGCAGCACCTGCTGAATTTGGATCCGGTCCACGAGCACCATCGTGCCCGCGGGCTCAAGCCGCATCCGTACATGCACGCCGGATTCCTTTGCGCCGACTAGCGCAAGCGCGCTCGCTTCCTCGATGATTTTCGCAAGGCTGTCGGTGGTTCTTTCGCTTTCGCCGCGCGCCACGAATTCCCGCAACCGGCGGATGATCTGGCCCGCACGAACGGCCTGCTCCGCGGCCTTGTCGAGCGCCGATTTCAGTACCGCCGCGCGATCGAATTGCAGATCGCCGAGGATCCGGATCGAACCCTTCATGTAGTTTGCAATGGCGGTGAGGGGCTGGTTCAGCTCGTGCGCGAGCGTGGATGCCATTTCTCCCATCGCCGAGAGGCGGGAGATATGGACAAGCTCCGACTGCAACTCCTGAAGGCGCGCATCGGTCTCCTGCCGCTCGGTGAGGTCCCGGACGAACCCGGTGAAGAAGCGCGCACTTCCCGAAATCATCTCGCCCACGGCAAGCTCCATCGGGAAGGTGGAGCCGTCCTTGCGCTCGCCGACGACGACGCGGCCGATGCCGATGATCCTGCGTTCGCCGGTGGTCAGATAGCGATGCAGGTAGCCGTCATGCGCTTCCCGATAGGGCGTCGGCATCAACAGGCTCACGTTCTGACCGCGAACCTCCTCCGGCGCGTAACCGAACAGACGTTGCGCGGCCGCGCTGAAAGCCTGGATGATGCCCTTGTTGTCGATCACGATCATGGCGTCGGGGACAGTGTCCACGATGGAGTTCAGGTGCGCTTCGCGCGCATTCGCCGCAAGCCGCGTCCGGCGCATCCAGCCGCCGAAAGCTGCAATCGCAATCCCTGAGATGAGGAAGCCGGCGCTGTTCGTCAGCAGTTCGGCCTGGCTTGCTTGCTGACCCATAAAAAACAGAACGCCGAACGCCAGACTGAGCAGTGTCGCAAGCGCGCCGGGCCCGAGCCCGCCGAGCGTCGCGGCAACCAGTACCGCAGGGATGAAAAAGAGAAACAGCGCCTCGTTGCCGATCAAGGGCTGCAGCGCGATCCGCACGATGAATGCGATCGCGACAATCGGTATCACCGTCGCGTAGCGCGACCAGGGACTTCTCATGACTTGATCGAGCGGCTTGACCATTTCCGGCGGCGTCAGAAGGCGATTTGTGCTCCGACAATAGCC
>JAEZFA010000302.1 GCA_023417665.1 Pseudomonadota bacterium
GGCTGGCGGTGCTGCTCGTCGGGCTTGCCCGTCCACATGCGACAGTCCAGGTGCCGCGGGTCGCGGGTACGGTGGTGCTCGCCTTCGACGTCTCCAACAGCATGATGGCCACGGACGTCCAGCCGAGCCGGCTCGCCGCGGCGCAACAGGCGGCGGTCACCTTCGTCCGGTCGCAACCCGAGACGGTGGACATCGGCGTGGTCGCCTTCGACCAGAGCGCCGTCACCGCGCTCCAGCCGACCAGCGAGCACGAGGAGGCGGTCGCCGCCATCAACCGGCTGCGCCCGGCCGGCGCCACCTCGCTGGGCCAGGCGATCCTCGCCTCGCTCGGCACGATCGTCGGCGAACCGGTCCGGCTGCCCGACCCCGAGACGGCGCCGCCCGATCTCGGCTACTGGGGCTCGGCCACGATCGTGGTCCTCTCCGACGGCGAGGACACCGGCGGCCCGGACGCCCTCGCCGCCGCGGAGCTCGCCGGTGCCGCTGGTGTGCGTATCCAGACGGTCGGCATCGGCACCGTGGCGGGTGCGGTCATCGACGTCGAAGGATTCCAGGTCGCGACCTCGCTGGACGAGGGGCTGCTGACCGAGGTGGCCCAGGCGACGGCCGGCACCTACACGCGGGCCGCGGACATCGACAGCATCAACCAGATTTACCGGGACCTCGAGTTACGGATCACGAGCAGGCCGCAGTTCATGGAGCTCACGGCGGCGGCTGTCCTGCTCGCCGTGGCTCTGCTCACCGCCGGCGGGCTGCTGATGACCGCCTGGTACGGACGGATCCTCTGATGTCGCTGACCTGGCCGTGGGCGCTCGCCGCCCTCACCGCATTCCCGCTCCTGCTGGGCTTCCGCGGGGGGCTCCGCCGCAGGCGCCGCCGCGATGCCGTACGGGTCTCCAGCGTCACGCTCATCCGGGCGGCGCTGCCGGGACCGTCGTCGTGGCGGCGGCGCATCCCGCTCTGGCTGCTCGCCGCGGCCCTGCTCGTGCTCGGGGTGGGGGCCGCGCGACCGCAGGCGTCGGTGCTGGTGCCGTCGGAGGCGTCGGCGACCCTCCTTGCTATGGACATGTCTGGATCGATGTGCTCCACCGACGTGGCGCCGAACCGGCTCACCGTCGCGCAGGACGCGGCGCGGGAGTTCGTCCGGGCCCAACCCGACGGGGCGAAGATCGGCCTGGTCGGCTTCGCGGGGCACGCGACGCTGCTCGTCCCACCCACCGCGGACAAGCAGGCGCTGCTGGACGCGATCGGCAAGCTGCGCACGGCGCGAGGGACCGCGATCGGTCTCGGCATCCTCTCCGCGCTCGACGCCATCGCCGAGATCAACCCGGCGGTGCCACCGACGGGTGTCGATCCCGCGCCGGACGCCGATGGCTACCAGCCCGACACGATCGTCGTCCTCACCGACGGCGCGAACACCCAGGGCGTGGACCCGATCACCGCGGCGCAGCAGGCGGCGAGCCGGGGCGTGCGGGTCTACACGATCGGCTTCGGGACCACGCAGCCCGCGCCGTTCGTCTGCACCGCCGCCCAGATGGGGTCGGACCCGTTCGGTCGCGGCGGGCGGGGGTTCGACTCGAACGCGTTCGGGGGAGGGGGCGGCTTCGGCGGCGGTCGCGGGCGGTACCAGCAGCTCGACGAGGCCTCGCTCACCGCGGTCGCCGACCTCACCGGCGCCGAGTACTTCCAGGCGCGCGACGCCCAGGCGCTGGGGAAGGTGCTGCTCGACCTGCCGAGCACGATGGTCCTGCAGCGGCGCGACGCGGAGCTGACCGTCTGGTTCGCGCTCGCGGGCGCGGTGCTCGTCGCCGGAGCCGTCGGCCTCTCGCTCTGGTGGCGACGACCGGCGCCTGCGCCGGCGGCGGGGGCTTCGCCGACCCCTACTGGTAGCTGAAGACCGGCGGGAAGACCAGAGCCACGGTCCAGACCCACACCGCGAAGACCGGGAGATAGCCGGTCTGCCACCGCTCCAGCGCGGCGAACGGTGTGCGGCGCCGGATGAGGCCGAGCAGCAGCCACGCCGACCAGGCGAGGTTGACCAGCAGCACCAGGTTCTCGCCCAGCGCCGCCGCCTTGTTCGGCGTCGTGCCGTACTCGCTGATCCGGTTGGTGATCTCCACCAGTACCAGGACGTCGATGAGGAGCGCGCTGGCCACCAGGGCCAGGTGCAGCCTGTCGAAGAGGCCGGGTGGGGCGAGCGGGTCGCGCGCGGAGATGGAGTAGAGCAACAGACCCAGGACGATCACGAGGAGCAGGTCGAAGAGGATCAGCACGTTCCGCTCGACATCGATGCCCCTGCTGGTCCAGACGACGGCGACGAGGAACGCCAGCAGCACCGCGGTGAACAACGGGATGAAGAGCCGGGTGAGCACCGGGGCGATGCTCTCCAGCACGCTCTGCTTCGCCTCCACCAGCCACCCGGCGACGACGACCGCCGCCATAGCGCCGCAGGGGAAGAGCCACGTGCTGATGAACTGCTCCGCGTCGAGCCCGATAGCGTCGAAGGTCGCGACCGTAAAGCCCATCAGGACACCGCCGCCCAGGCCGAGCAGCACGAAGAAGATGAACCATTCGCCGGTGAACCGGATGAAGTCCATCCGCCGGCGGGCGTCGCGCCAGCGACCACCGGCGTAGGCCACGCCGACGACGAACCACAACACGATCGGCGTGTGGATCGCTGCGATCGCCTCGGTGGCACCCCCGGAGTCGAAAGGGTAGACCGACTGCAGAACCGCCGCGGCAACGAACTCCGCCCCCAACACGGCGGTGACGCGCAGGGCCATCCGCCGCTTCCAGGCGAAATAGCCGACCAGGAACGGCAGCACGAATACCGCTGCGTAGCGGGCGAATTCGTCACCGAGTAGCGATGATCCGGCCTTGGTCGCCATCGCGGCCCCGACGGCGGCCCCGACCACCACG